>JBCCWS010000033.1 GCA_039193195.1 Pseudomonadota bacterium | reverse complement strand
GGCGGCCCTGCGCGATGCAGGGCCGCCCCTCTCTTTTCCGTTGCCAGGATGGGCGAGACTCGCTCGCTCCGATCTGTACCGCCAGCGTTTGCCAGTCTTTCACCGGCATTGGCGTCGAACGAGTCGGCCGAGCGATGGCCAGCTTGCGGCGGGGGAACGGTTCAATATATGATTACTTCATGAAATGTACATGAACTGAGCGAAACGCGAGTGACTGGCTTTTCTTCTCCAGCGCGCCGAGCGCAGTCGGTTGTTGCCCGGGCTGCAGGAATGCTGCGGGCCGCCGGTGACCCAGCACGGCTGGGGATCCTGGAGCTGCTTCTCGCCGGAGAGTACCAGGTCACCGATATCGCCCTGCTGACGCACTCGGAGATGTCCACCACTTCACAGCGCTTGCGAGTCCTCCTCAACGAGGATCTCGTCACTCGCCGCCGCGACGGCAGGGACATGTTCTACCGGCTGGCGGATTGCCACGTGGAGACCCTGCTAAGAAACGTGCTGGACCACGCAGACCCAGCCGTCACCCTCGATGACGACCCTTAGGAGACAGACCATGGCGCACGAGATCCACCCGCACAAACACGGCCCCAACTGCGGCCACATCGCGATCCAGCACGGGGACCATGTAGGGTACCTACACGATGGCCACCTCCATTGCCCCCACGGCGATCACTACGATGAGCACGTCATCGAGGTGTCCGACATCAACCCCGATGGGTGCGTCGCCCACCGCTGTGGGGGTCACGACGCTGACCACGTTCATGGCCCCGACTGCGGGCATCCAGCGGTGCCCCACGGTGATCACGTCGACTACCTTGTGGATGGGCATCTGCACCATCCCCACGGCGACCACTGTGACGATCACGGACCCGTGACGCTGCTCTAGCGTCCTCGCGCGTCGACGCGCGAGGACTGGCGCGTTGCCCGTGGCCCTCGCGACGTCGCCCATCATGGGCAGTCTCGCCCGAATTCGCTGCAGGGATCGGAAGCGATTGTGCAAACTGCCCTCTGACGTCAGCTCGAAGCTCGCTGGCATTAGCGTGATCAGCCCAAGAGTCTGCTAGAGACGTCTCCATGATCGCGGACCAAGTTCATTTGAGATGGCGGTGCTCAGGCTGGGCTCGTAACCCCGCTATCGCCGGTTCGAGTCCGACCCTCTCGACCATTGTCCGATAGCGCAGCCGGTAGAGCGCCGCGGTTCCAGAGCGGACGTTGGCGGTTCGATCCCATCGAAGGCACCCTCATCCTTAGGATGGCTTCGACGGAAAGACGCAAAGTCATCACGTGCAGTCCTATGGCTCGATGAGCCTCGGTCTATTGGGAGCCAGAGTTTATTGGCGCGTTAGGGCTCCTAGCGCGCGAAGACGGAGCAGCCATGCCGGACGCTGGCAGCTTGCGACGACCTGCCGAAGTTCGCTTGAGCTTGTGGCCGGCGGCTGCGCAGGCCTAGTCAGCCGTGTCCGAGCGACTTTGGAAGGCGGGATGATAAGGTGGAGATCATCCATGCCACCTCGGAATCCGCTCGCGCGCCATGACCCCGAAGGAATGGGAGCATCTCTGCGGCCTGTTTGAAGCAGCCACGGCGTTGCCGAGTGCGGATCGCGAAGGGTATCTGCGCTCTCTGACCGAGGAGCCCGCCTGGTTCCTGGAGGAGCTGCGCTCGCTCCTGTCTGCGCACGAAGATGATGCCACCGCCGTGCCGCTTTTCGACGTCGACATCGCCGCTCTCGCCACGCAAGCTGCAGAGGCTGTCGATGCGCCCCAGCTGCCGCAACGGGTCGGCGTCTTCCGCGTCGAGCGGGAGCTCGGTCGCGGCGGTATGGGCATGGTCTACCTCGCCCAACGCGACGACGGGCAGTTTGAGCAGCGGGTGGCCCTCAAGGTCGTGCGGCGCGGCGTGGAGAGTGCCGAGGTGCATCGGCGCTTTCTCATCGAGCGGCAGGTGCTTGCTCGTCTCGAACACCCCGCCATCGCCCGCGTGGTTGACGGGGGCCTCACGGAGGATGGGCGCCCCTACTTTGCGATGGAGTACGTACAGGGGCGCACACTCATCGCGCACTGCGCCGCCCAGGGCCTCACGGTAGGAGAACGGCTGGCGCTGTTTCTCGAGGTGTGCGACGCCGTGCAGTACGCGCATGATCATCTGATCATCCATCGCGACATCAAACCGTCGAACGTGCTCGTCGACGCTGAGGGCCATCCACGCCTGCTCGACTTCGGCATCGCGAAACTCCTGGACGAGGGCCAGCGCGAGCAGGTGACCCGCACAGGCATGAATCTGATGACGCTCCAGTACGCCAGCCCGGAGCAGGTGAATGGGGCGCCCGTCGGCGTGGCGAGCGACGTGTACCAACTAGGTTTGCTGCTGTACGAGCTGCTCGCTGAGCGGCTGCCCTTCGACGTCGGTCAGATGGGCTTGGGCGACGTCGTAGAGACGATCTGCGAGAAACCGGTGGCGCCACCGAGTCACCATAGCGCCGGTCTCGCCCGCGATTTGGATGCGATTGTCCAGATGGCCCTACGCAAGGCGCCTGCGCAGCGGTACAGAGCGGTCAGCGCCCTGCGCCAGGACGTGCAGCGTTTCCTCGCCGGCCGGCCGGTGGTGGCTAGAGGTCAGTCTCCCTGGTACGTTCTTCAGCGCTTCATCGACCGCAACCGTGCCCTATCGACGGTCGCTGCCGCATCGCTAGTGCTGCTGCTCACAGCAACAGTGATCTCCCTCGGCCTAGCCCGTCAGGCGCGGGAGGGAGCCGAGCGAAGCGTCGCTGTGCAGACGGTACTCAGTGATTTCATCAGGCAGGTAGATCCCTTCGAGGGGCCAGATGCAGATACCTCACTCGCCGATGCGGTGGTGGCGGGGCGCGATCGGGTGGCTGCTCAAGTGAATGGTGACCCGCCGCTAGCCTTCGCCGTGTACGCTGAACTGACCCGCCTGCAGAACAGCCTTGGCCTTTACGACCAGGCCCTGGAGACGGCACGCGCCGCTCATGAGGCTGCCTCCGGGCTCGATCCGAGCGGCCCCGAACGCTTGCGTGCGTTAGATCTACTGGGTGAGACGCTAGTGCTGACTGGTGCTCCGCGCGCCGCTGTGTCGTTGCTCGAGAAGGAACTCCCCACTGCGCCCGCCTCGCGAGCGTTGTCATCGGCCTGGGTGTTGGCTGAACTCGAGCGCAGCCGCGCGTTTCAGGCCCTGCGCCAGAAGATCCCCTTGGCCGAAAGCCTGGCGCGCGTGGAGCAGGCGCTTGGCGAGCACGATCTACCAGACCCGGTGGCGCGACTGCAGTTCCACAACCTGCGTGGTGCACTCGCGCGTTATCAAAAGGACGCCGAGGCCGCGGAGGCGGAACGACGCACGGCCCTGGAGATAGCGCGCGGCCTAGAGCGTACCCAGTCGCTAGCGATCCAGCTCAATAACCTCGCGCTGGATCTCGCGCGCCAGCGGCGCTACGGCGAGGCCGAGCCCTTGTTTCAGGAGTCCATCGACATCATCGAGCGCGTCTCGCCTAACCATCCGCGTTTGGCCTTTCATCGCAACAACTACGCAGGCCTGCTGTTTCGCGACGGACGCCGTGAGGAGGCTGTCGCGATGGTGGGTGCTGCTCTGGAGACGATTCGCTACGGATCCAATCGCTATTGGCGCTACGCCGCGCATCGGGACTTTGCGTACTACTCCCTTTCCGCCGGCGACGCCCAGGCGGGCGTGGAACCCAACGCTGCGCAGCACGCGATCGCTCGCGAGATCTTCGGCGCCGGCAGCTCGGCCGAGGTGCACGCGAACATCTTGCTCGGGCGCTTCGCCCTGTTGGCCGGAGAGCATCGCTTTGCGTTAGCGCTGCACGATCGCGTGGTGGATACGCACCCGGAGTTCGCTGGCGTCGACATGTGGCTAGAGATAGCGAAGATCTTCATTGATCTCGGGCGTTTCGAGGACGCCGAGCGCGCCTACTCCCAGCGGGCAAGGGAGAACTCCCTGGCAGCGAAGGAAGTGCGCCTGCAGTTGGATTGTGCGGTCGGCGATGAGGCTTCGGTCCGCGCTGGGCTGGCGACCCTAAGCCCCACAACACCCACTCGCGGGACAGAGCGGCGAGTCGCGACCCGGGCAGCAATCGTTGCGGCGGCGTTAGCTCGGGGCGACGATGACGACGGTGTACTTTGGCGCCGTGCGCTGGATGTGTATTCGACCCATGCGCCTCACCTGAGTTACCTCGAACGTGTTCGTTTGACCGCTCCTCTGGAGGCCTTCCAGGGGGAGCATGAGGTGTTAGCGCAGGAGATCGAGGAGCTGCACGGGCAGAGGGTGCGCGTGCGCGAGGCGGTGCGCGCAAGGTACTCGGCGCAGATGCAAGAGATGGGCGTGCAATCGGCTGTTGCCGCGCTGGAGGATGGACGGTGGGATTCGAGGCTTGCCGTTGCGTCGTGCCTCGCGAGCCGTTGACCCCGGTGACCCATCGGATCAGCGATGATAGATGTGGCGTTGCACCCTTGGGCGCTAGCGCCCATCGACATGCCTCCGGCGCCGACTACTGCCTTCGCAGTCTTGTCGCCGCCAGGCGCCAAATTGCACCTAATATATTTGATAGGTCAAGGGGTATCCACACGGCTAGGGCATGTCCTGCGCTTGCCCAGCCGGGCACACGGGCGGCGTAGTATTGCGCTTCTTCACTCTCGCTCAACGTACGAGAGCGACGCACCCAGCTCGCGTCGCGACATCGCAATGGAGTCGATATGCACCACGGGTCGTCGCCCACATGTGCCCAACCTCGCGCTGCCAGCGCCGTGCGCATCACTCGAGCAACGCGCTGTGGCGGCTCGCCGGAGTGTCCCCGGCGGCTAGGGTAGACACGCGGCATCGTGGTCGCGTAGAGGTGGTAGGGAGCGGGCGAGAGGGCGATCGCCAGATACGCCAGCGGCAGACTAGGGTAGCGGCAGCGCACTCGCAGCGCCTCCCGCAGGCCACACAGTGCCGCAGTGCTGCCTCCCTTGAACGCGGTGTCGATGTACACCGCGGCAGAGAACACGCCGTGTCGACTGGTGGCCTCACTGACGATGCTGAACTGGCAGGCGACAAACCCAACCAACGCTCGGTCCGTTGCGTATAGCAGATGGACGATACAGTTGCGTGAGCCCAGAAGCGAGGATTCGAAGGTCACTTGATCGAAGCCAACGTGGTACCGATCGAAGATCTGGAACATCAGTGATCGCAGGCGATCGCGCCGCTGCGTGTCGAGAGCCTGCCAGCGCAGGCGTTCGCTACTCGCCACGGACAGCCTGGCGCCTCGCCCAGTCCCGGCACGGTGTGCTGGCGCCGGGCGAGCGCACACTGGCCCGCCAGTCTGTGGGGGACGGGATTGGGGTTTGCGGTGGCCGCTCATGGCAAGGGTCCTCATGCTTCCCTAGCACTTGGCGTTGCCAACGCTGAAATTGTGTCATGCCCGACCCGAGTCAGCGCCAGGGTAAGGTCCTTGCCCCCGCTAGCGAACCGCACCCACAGGTCCGGCACTTATCGCGGGAGCCGCAGCTACATCGTACCGATACGGGGTTGTCGATCAGGTGTCGATCACGGTTCTCCGAGCGTTGGGGCGGCGGTTGCTCGCTGGACGGTTGCCGCCGGAATCGCCTTCAGCACCTCGCGGGTGAGGCTCCAGCGATCAAAGCCCTGGCGCCCGAAGTCCAGTCCGCGGCGGACGATCACCAGGTCGTGGCTTGGCACCACGATCACGTACTGGCCGCGGTTGCCTGCCGTGCTGTAGGCATCGGCCGGCACCTCACCCTTGCGATTGTCGGGGACCAACCACCACTGCCCGCCGTAGTCGTTGCCGCGTACTGCAGCGGCTGGGGCTGGTGTACGTACGAAGTCGATCCACGCGGAGGAGAGCAGGCGCTCCCCCTCCCAAACACCGCCCTGCAGATAGAGCAAGCCAAAGCGGGCGAGATCTCGGGCGTTGGTGTACACCTGGCTGCTGAGGATAAAGTCGCCAAAGCGATCGACTGAGAGCAACGTATTGCGCATACCTAGCTTATCCAGTAGGCGAAGGCGCGGAAAATCGTGGTAGCTTTGCTCGTCCGGCAGGCTGCGCTTGAAGCTGTAGACGGCGAGGAGCGTATCGTAGTTTTCGTAGTCCCAATGGGTGCCTGGCGCACGTATCAGGCCGCGCTCGCGCATGCCCTCGACAGAGCTAGCCCCCGCCCAGTACGCAAGGCCCGAGCCGGTGGCGTACTCCCTGCCGTAGCTGTCTACCGGGTCCAGGCCACTCGACATATTCAATACGTGACGCAGGGTGATCGCTTGGCGGGGATCCGGTGCCGGCGCCGTGACTAGCGTCTTTGGCTCGGGAATACGAGGCAGCCACTCAAGGCCCAAGCTCCCATCGAGCGACATGGCACCGGCGTCTACCTGCATGCCGATTAGGGTCACGGCGATGCTCTTCGCCGTCGACCAGGTGCGTGTTCGCGTGGTGCGGTCGAAGCCCTCTGCGTAGCGCTCTAGGATGAGCCGACCTCGGTGCACGACCAGCAGGCTGATCGTGTCTTGCTCGTCGCTGTCGCGATCGAAGGCCCACGTCGCCGATGCCGCTAGGGCTTGCGCATCCACATCGGCATCAGATGACAGGGGTTCGCTGATCAGATCGCCCTGCGGCCACGGCGTGGTGCCTGGGTCATCGCTGGGGTAGGGCAGGGGCAGTTCAGGGAGTTCGTGGATGTCGTCCAAGCCCATCCCAGGTGCCATGACCACACAGCCGACGCCCTCGCGGAAGGCGGCGGTGATGGCCGGGCCGTGCGCCTGCCCGCCCACCGTGACGGCTCGCTCTTGAAGGTGAATGTCGTAGGGGCCGCCCTGCGCGTCGCCAAGACGCCTATCGCCGAGGTAGGCGAGCTCCTGGGCGAACACTTGCTGCAGACTGCGTTGCGAGGTGAACAGCCCGTTGCACGTGAGCACGGCCTGCACGCCGTTGCGAATTAGCGTGCGATTGGCGGCGAAGTAGTCGTAGTCCGCTCGCGCCGTGGCGGCGACTAAGGGCAGGAAAAATAGGACGGTGCGCAACACGTAAGACGTACCTCTTGGGCTGTCCGGCAAGCTCGGTGCTCAAGTGTCACGCCCGTCGCGAGGGTTGGCAAGGTGCCTTGGACTCAGCCCGTCGACGGCTTGGCAGCGCGATGGGTGACCCCGAGCTGTGTGACCATCAGGGCCGCGCCCATAAGAGCGATTCCCTTGTAGAAGGATGCCCGCTGCACGATGCGCATTGCCTCCCCTTCGGCGTGGAGCATCTCGTAGCCGTGAACGACGATGGTCACCGGTATCAGGAAGATGATGATCAGCCAGGCGCCAAGGCGCGGCCGCCAATTGAAGAGGATCATCCCCGCCCCGGCGAGCTCGACGGCGCCGGAGACAAGTACCCAAAACTCTCGGTATGGGATCGACTCGTGCATGAGGCCGACGTAGCTGGGCACGTTGGAAAAGTGGGTAACGCCCGACAGGATGAACAGCAGTGTGAACAAAATGCGGGCGAGAAGCGTGAGAGCTTCATGATTGGGGAGCTGATGTTCTGCAAGCATGGGATTGGGTCATCCAAGTCATCGCCGGGAAATTTTCGTACCGAACGGTACTTAATATAAACAGTTTAGCTCGAATATTGAACCATGAGGTACGATATTCGTAGATCAGATCTGAGGGACCTCGGTGACGGCAAGTACGGGTGGCAAACGCGGCCGAGGCAGGCCAAAAACCCTGGACCGCGCGCGCGTTGTCGACAGTGCGATGACGCTTTTGTGGGAGAGCGGACCGGGGCTGCTCTCGGTGAATGAGCTGTGCGAGCTGATCGGTGTCTCGAAACCAAGCCTCTATCGCGAGTTTGGAGGCGAAGATGGCCTGCTGTCTGTGGTCCTCGCGCGCTACTACGAGGTGCGGATCGAGCCTTTGCTCACCAGGCTCTGCCAGGATCAGTCTCTGGCGCAGGCCGTGAGCAAGCTCGCCGATTGGTTGGCCACGCCGAACACCCCGCTTCCAGCGGGATGCCTGTTCGCTAAGGCTCGTACGGCCTTGCAACCCTTAGGCCCGCAGTCACGTGCGCAGATCGCTTCCATGAGGGAGATGCAGCTCGCGGCGTTGACGGCGTGGATGGAGGAGGCGCAGCGCCGCGGGGACCTCGCCGAGGGTATCGATCCTGAAATCGGCGGGCGCTACGTCGACACACAGCTCACCACGTTGCTGATGCTGGTCGCCGACGCGGAGCTTCCAGCGTCCATTCGGGAACAAACACGGCTGGCCTTTGCCGGCATCGTCCGGACCGCTGTCTAGGCTTCATCATCCCCACGCATCATCGCGCAGCCTCAGTGCGGCCCTCGTCGAGGAGGGCTCGGCGCGGCGCGACTGCGCTCGCAAGTGTGCGCGAATGACCCCTGAGCTCAGCTGAGCCTGTCTTCGGGCCTTCCCCGGGCGGTGTGCGACTAATCAGACGCTCGCTGCACGTAGGAGACGTGTCGGTGGGCAAGCCTGAGTCTTCTGAGCTCTCGAGGGCCCTCCGCGACCCGATCAGCCCAATGGCTCAGGAACGCTGAAAAGCAAGGCGGTGGGATGGACTCCTCCTCATTGAAAGAGAACGACTTCCATGGTGCGTCGCCGGACCCAGCCCCGACTGAGCGATCCTGGTGGAGCGGCTTGCTGTGCTGGCTTTGCGGCACCAGCCAGACCGGCGTTCGGGGCTATCCAAAATCGGAGCAAGATCGCATAAAGGTGCTGGGTTTTGCGATCTTGGTGCCGAGCTTCTTGGCCGTGGCCTCGATGTTCTTCTACGTGACGCATCAGTGGAGTGGGGTGCCGCGTTGGAGTGTGCTCGGATGGGCCTTAGCTTGGGGGCTCGTCATCATGAGCGTGAATCGAATCCTAATCGCCACGTACCGCCCCTTGGAGCCTCTGCGCGGGAGACTCCCACAAATCGCCCTACGCGTACTCCTGGCGACCTTCTTGAGCAGCGCCATAGCGCTTCCGTTTTGCTTGGATCTGTTCTCCGCCGCCATCACGACCCAGCATCTCGCCTCGCAGCAAGAGCTCCTAGCGCCCACTAGAGGCGCCTACGATCAGCGCCGATCGCAGATCGAGTCGCGCGCGAGGGAACGTCGCGAGGTGCTGGAGACACGACGGGATGAGCTTCGAGCCAGCGCCTATGTGCCGCGTGAGCTGCAAGTCTCTCAGCAGGCGAAAACATGGGAGTCTGAGATCCTGCCGCGCTTGCTGTTGGCGGACTCGGCACTTCAAGCGTTGGCCACAGAGGAGGTCCAGCTTGCATCGCAGGCGGATCAACAGCAGAGACGTGTGCTCGAGCTGGAAGCGCTGCGCGAGCGCTACGAGAAGGCAGCTCAAGCCGATGAGGACGGGGAGTCGCATGAGTTCATCAACGAGTTCCAGGACCGCACGTTGGGGAGAGGTCCGGGCGTCAGAACGGCGCAGCTACGCGGCCGCGCTGCGCAGACTCAACAGCTCGAGTCCGAAGCTCGCCAGCAGCTGGAAGCGACAACTGCGCAGTGGAACTCCGTCAGTGCTGAACGTCAGCGCGCCAGTGCCGCCGCGAAATCCACCCGGCGTCAAGAGTATCTTGCGCAGCTATCACAGCAAATCGACACCAAGACTGCGGCCGATCAGAGCAGTCTCGCGGCCGTAGAGCAGGCCCTGGAGGAGCTTGATCAGCGCTACGAGGCTGATCGTGCGGATCTCGAGCGCGCCTTTCCCCTGCGCGCCGCGTCCTCCGCTGGCCCCGAGGGTAAACCGGGTTTCTTGCAGCAAGTGGTCGCGATGTACCACTTGGCATTCTCAAGCGAGTCGGCGGCGACTCGTGGTGCCGTGTTGATGCAGTGCGTGTTGGTGTTCGGTGTGATCTTCACTCTCGATCTGATTCCCCTCATTGCCAAGGTGATGATGAAGGGAGGATTGCACGATGCCGTTGTCCACGTGCAAGAGTCTGTGGCCAGAGAGAACGCCTTGGCAATGGCTCGCGACTATCCTGCCGCGGCCGCAGCGTGGGTCAGCGCTCGCTCCAAGGGAGTGCCCGATCCCCGGACCGCCGGCACCCTGGATCTTCGCGATGAGGCGTCCTTGCTGCGCATGATCAGCGGCGTGCACGACGTCACCTTGCCCGCGCAGCAACTCGGCTTTCCAGGCGCAGTGACGGCGCCACCGGACGCGCGCTATCAGCGATCTGACGAAGAGCTCGAGCGCATGTTTGCCGATCAGGACTGAGTGGCACCGATGGGCAGCGTAGATGTATTCATCAGCTATCGCAGCGCGGACCGTGCTTGGGTTCGCGGCTTGGCGACGTACCTGATCGCCAATGGTCTGAGTGTGTATAACAACTTCTCTGAGAGTACCGATGGCATCGAGTCCGGAGCGGAAGTGGTGACTGGATACTCCGCAGCGCTGCGTCAAGCGGCCTGTGTCGTTTTCGTGATCACTCCGGACTTCTTCCTGTCCGACGATACATCTCGTGAGGTCGCCAATGCCTACAACTGGGGCAAGCGGAAGATACTGCTCTACGCTCGAACGGTGTTCGATACCGCCAACGAAGAGCGGCTGCCCCACTTCTACCGCTCCTTGAACTTCGTAGACTGCAGGCACTTGAACGAGGACGACGCCTTCGCGCGGGCGTTCAAGGCAACGAAGAAGGAGATCCTCCGTCCCCTGGCGAGTGCGTCGGCGGGAGATCTTCGCGCCGCCTACGACGCAGTGTGTGCTGGCACGGTCCTCGTGGAAGGAGACCTCTCCGGCCACCTCGGCCTCGCCTGGCACGACGGAGGTGACGCCCTCGCGTGTAGTCAGCGCACCGCCGCAGAGATCCAAGGTGAACTCTCCAAGGGGGGCGAGGTGAGGGTCTCTAGGATTCCACCCGATGCCGGCGAGACCTACGTGCGGGTTGTCGAGGCAGATGAATCGCAGAGGCTCGCACGGCTCAGAATTCGACAACCGTGGCGCTTTCCCCGCGTGTTGGCATACCGAATGGACGCCGAGCTTGCTTGCCTGGGTAGTCCGCTGGGCACGGTGGGGTGGGGAACCGAAAAGGGGCATCCAGTGTCATTCGCCAGCTTTACGCTCGAGCGCTGGGCAAGCCCTGTAGATCTGGACGGCGGTAGCACGCTGTACGTCGAGGGAGCTCCCATCTTCGACCCCGCCGGTTACATCGTGGGTACTGCCGATCAGGGAAGCACCCGCCAGGAATTTCTGCCAACACCGATGGACACAAGATGACATCTGAAGTCGAGCAAGATACCGCCAGCGAGGCCTTGTCCGAGTCGCCGACGCTCGAGCAGTCCCCAGAAGCGGCGCCGTCGGAGGAGACCCCAACCCAGGCCTCGACTGGCGAGCATGGCGCAAACGATGCTGCTGTGCCCGATACCACCGAGTTACACGGTGCCACGCCCTGGTACGAGCTTCTCGGCGAGAGGCCCTCTAACGAACCGTCGCTGGATGCTTCGGCACATCGGATAGATGGTGATCCCACGCGCCCGTTGGAGAGGGTCGCTGTGGACGAGCGGGATTTCAGCTTCGTCACCGGCTTAGCAAGAGACTATCAGCGAACGCTTAGGGACAAGGGCGTGCTGCTGATTGTGGCAAGCCATGAGCCGATCGGCTCCGCCGCCGCAATCGCCGCAGCCAATGCAGAGGAGCAGAGAGGACGCCAGGCGCGTTGTTGGGATATCGATACCAGCAACGTAGGCAACCTGTCCGCATACCTAAATCAACAGGCCAAGTTCGGCCTCCTTGGCAGTGCGACGACCACGGGCGTCGGCGGTGGGCACGACATGCTGCTCGTGGTGCGGATCCGCGACGATGCCTGCATCGATGAGCTGTTCCGCGTGGCGCCCGAGGGTTGGTGGGTCGAACACAACGTTGGCGTGATCTTCCTAGTCGCAGGATCGGCCACTACCTATGCGCGACCGCTAGTCGAACGATTCCATGGATGTTGTTGGATCATCGATTGCGTATCCGGCCTTTTGGCAGAGGCAGGCTGTGACAGCACAGAGCTTGATGAGACCCAGAGCTTGCTTCGAAATGCATGGGGCGGCGGCGCCGCTGACCACGAGGTCTGCAGAAGGCTCGAGAGGTTCATTCGAACCAACGGCCGATACCCTGGCGAGCTCGATCTGGGCGCCCGAGCCGATGCAGGATCGGCGTCGCAGGCAATCGCCTTGCTTAGGGACGCGAACGCAGTGGATAGAGCCGTGCTCTTCGTCGCGGCCTACCTGCCAGACTTCGCCGCCGAGGATGCGACGGAGCTCATCGACGCGCTCGTAGACGGGAGTTCCGTTCAGCAAGGCCCGATCGGTGTGCGCGTAAACCGTGTCCCCGCGCTCGAGCATTGGCAAGACAAAGAAGAGCACATCCTAAACTCACTCGGGTTGGCCTACGTTGGGCGCCCGCCCCGGCTGCAGTTCGTGGAACCCGAGATGGAGGTGGCTGTTCGAGAGAGCCTGGGCGTCCGGTACACGCTACGGGCGTTCGAGACGCTCTTCGACCTCCCGACACTCCTAAGCCCGAGCATGCGCTCAAGCAGCGTCCACTCACTGTCGTCGATGTGTGCCCAGCTGATGGTTCGCTTTCCGCAGCGGCTCGATTCCGGCTGGGCATTTGCGCAGGTTGCGAGCCTAGATCTCGGTCAGTCGCTGCAGATCGACCGGCTGAGCTCCTGGTTTCGGGCGATGCTCCGCCACCAAGAGACTGCCCAGGTGGTGGACGCGGTACTGAAACGGCTTGCGACCCACAAAACCCACGCGCATTTGAGCGTCAATCTCCTGTCGCGTCTCGGTTTTGCTCAGCAATTCGATGCCCTACAGCACTACCGGCATGTGTTCGACGTGGCAAGCCGTGGTTTGTGCGAAGGGGCGGCCCTGTCGATGTGCAGCCATTTTATTGCAGACAATCCCGAGGCGCTCTCCGTGCTCGAGACTATCTCGAGTTGGTTCCCCCCCGAGGATCAGGACGCGCCCCTATCGGGCTCGCAGCGTTGGGGGCTTGCGCTTCCGCTAGTGGCAAGCGCGGCGCGAGAACTGCTCACCAACGTCGCACAAGGGGATGACACGCGACGCTATGACCGTCAGCGCTGGGCGGTTGCCCCTGTGACTGAAGAGCACTTGTCGCTGCTGGTCAACTGGCTTTCGCACAAGCGATTCCTCGAGGCGGTGACGTGGGTCCTGGAGCACGGCAACCGCGCGTTCGTCAGTCGGTTCAACGCTGGACTTCCTCAAGGCTCGATGTGCCACTTTGCCTTGGTCGATCTGCTGGCGACCTGGTTGGAAGACTTCCCTGACCTGGCCGTCGAGCTTGTGGCCAAGCTGGCCAAACGGCTTGGTAAGAGCGAGCGGGATGATCTCGCCGCGCTGGCGTCATGGATGTCCAGGGGACCGATCGCAAGCGAGCTCCCTCCGGACGAGCTGGAACGCGTGCGCCAGCGCCTGCGGTCCAGGGAAAAGTTGAAGCGAATCTTGCACGACAATCGTTGAACTAGGTAGGTGCGACATGGACGGAAGTGGGAAACCAAACGGCGGCGGTGCGTACGGTAGGCGCTTCGAGAGGTTCTTCAAACGAATCGGTGAGCCACCGGCGGACTACCGTGCGCGAACCGATGCTCAGTACTTTGCTTTGACGGACTCCGGAGTAGCGAAACCTGCTCGCAGGTTTATCGGGTGGCCGACGAACCTGAGCTATTTCGAGCTGCGTACGCACGGCGCCGTAGTGTGCGACCCGATCCTGCTTCGGGAAGTTCGAGATGCCGCTGGAACCACCTACAACATCGAGGTCTTCCTTAGAATCACAGATTTGCGAAGCGGGCACGAGCTGGGCTTCGTGGAGAAGATGGCGCGCGCGCGCCATCCCTTTGACGTGATCGTCGAAGCGGTCGGGAACGCGTTTTGGGACTTTGTGCGCGACAATCTGATGCAGAAGCAGGACGTGGTCGCTCAGTTCGCCGTGGGCGATGCGAGTGAGGTCAAGGCGGCTCGAGAGCAGTGTACGGAGGCGATAGCGAGTCACCTAGAAGGGGAGTTCGGGCTGCTGGTGGACGTCAGCATGTCGGTGCCTTCCGCAGACTTCGTGGTACCGGAAATCGTTATCGACGAGCTGTCCGTGATCGTCTCTGACGCGGAGGATGATCTGAGTGTCGGACTCAGTATGGCGCTCGGCTCGGATCCATCCAGCGCGGAGGGCCCTCAGTTGGCGACGTCACCGTCGCGCCTGAAACAGCTGGTTGCTGACTTCGTTGTCAGTTGGTTCAAAGGCTCTTGCTCACTCGAGATGTACTGCTACGAACGCGTCCGAGTGCGACGTCTCTTAGAGGCGTCAGTGTCAGAGCGCCTATCCAAAACGCTAGGTCTAGAAGTTCGCCGCTTCCGCCTCGAGCTTCGCGTTCCCTTTGACACGGAGTTCAAGTTGGAGCACGAGTTCGCGATTCCATGCGAGGTGCAGCCAGGACCGACGCGGCTGGAGATACACCACACGGTGATCCTCGAGCGCCAAGATGTGGCTAAGTACCGCGCCTCTCGCGTCGAGGATCTCCGAGAGCAGGTCGAGGACATCCTGCGCCGCAAGACGAAGTCGGTGCTGCTCGAGAGAATGTACGCAGAGGTGCTCGTAGACTTCGACAGTCTCAAGGGTCGAATCAAGGAGCGTGTGTCGACGGAGTTGGAACGCATCGGATTTGGCGTAGCGCACTTTGTTACGCGGCCGAACGATAAGGACATGGAGGAGGTTCTCAGCGGGGAACTGACGTTCTCCGTGGAAGCGAATAGATTCAAGACTCGCGATGGGCGGGTCGATTTTGGTGTTAGCGCGATCGTTCGGGTGGAGCTCGGTGATGACCTTGGCGATGTCGCCAGATTCCTGCGCCCGGGTGGATACTTGGCCAAGCAGATGGAGCAGACCACCAAGGAAGAGCTAGCGAGTGCGATTCGCCAGCTGAACCCTGAACCCCTGCACCTGCATTTCGATGAACCGATGCAGGAGGTGGAAGGTCAGCCCTCGCCCGTGGATGTGATCTCCAAGCGTGTGGAGGCGGCTCTTGGAGCACGCTTCGGGGTGACGCTTCGAAGCATCGAACTGAGCCCGGAAGAGACTGATTTGAGCCGAGTCAATTCGCTGCTCTGCCCTCCCGAGCCTCGCTCGGTGAGCATCGGGGTGGATGTGGCGGGCAGCAAGGGGGAGGATCTGAAGTTCACCGTATCCTTCCGTGTTGTAGGTGTTGCCTTTGACGAATGGTCGCGCTTTGAGGAAACCTGCCGCAATGCTCGCGTCGGTGGTGAACATCAATCGGCAGCGACGGACGACGCACCGGTCACTTCGGATTTGCAACAGGCCGCCGAGCGGATCTTGGGGTCCGTGGACACCATGGTCGAGGCGTCTGCGAGAGAAGTGCTGAAGCAGTATCCGCAGGCCGTACTTACAGCCTCGTCGCGCGAGATCGTGGACGGGTTGAAAGATGAGCTGTGGGTTGCGGCGAGTGGAATGGTCGCCAGGGAGCTAGGCCTGGCCTTGTCGGGCTACACCTTCGATCGTCCCCGATCACCGATTCAGCAGGTTCAGGCCTTGATGCATCAGCAGAAGATACAGGATGCGATGAGCTCACTGCAGGGCGCTCGTGACCGGCTAAGGCAGCGTGTCTCTGACTTTGGTATCGACGATCCGGAGGTTGAGAAGCTGAGCGAGCAAATTGAACGCTGGACCGATCATCTCGAATCCATGTTCGATGATGACCACGATCGGAGCAACGAGGCCGCGGCCCAGGCGCTTCGTAGCTTGCGAGGTGACACAGCGCTGCCTGCGTTGCCCTCGAGGCGAACCAAGGGCAGGGCAGACCCTGATTGGAAGCCGTAGTCAGGATGTACACTCGTTCCCAACGTGCAGGGAGGTCGCCCTAGGTGGAAGAAGCGGTCTCTCCTGGCTATTCCTATCGCTCGCGCGGGGCAGCGGACGGGTCCGCGCTTTCCTGTGTCGCGCCCTCCGTGGCGTAGTCGTCGGAATCAGATTGTGGCCCGCCGTGGCGCGGTTTGTGCGGAGGTGGAGCCCCATGGAACCGCCGCGCATCCGTCGGTACGTTCGGGTCCTACGAACGACGCGTTACAATACGCCTCGTCCGAGCGCTCTGCGCCCGAAGAGGCGAGCTATGCACTGTCCATTCTGCGGTCACGAGGAGACCCGCGTCACCGATTCGCGCCTGGCGGGCGAAGGCTCCCAGGTGCGCCGCCGCCGCGTCTGCTCACGCTGCGGGGAGCGCTTTACCACCTTCGAGGCGCCGCAGCTGGTGATGCCCCACCTCATCAAGAGCGATGGCAAGCGCCAGCCCTTCGACGAGGCCAAGCTCCGTCGGGGCATCAGCATGTCCCTGCAAAAGCGGCCCGTCGGTGAAGACGCTGTGGAGGATGCGCTCCAACGCATCAAGCACGCGCTGCTCGCCACGGGAGAGCGCGAGGTGCCCTCCCGCCTAGTGGGCGAACTGGTGATGAACGAACTGCGTCGTATGGATCAGGTGGCCTACGTGCGCTTCGCCTCCGTGTACCGCAGTTTCGAGGACATCTCCGCGTTCCGGGAGGAACTCGAGAAGCTCGAAGCCTTAGATGAGCCGACCGGCGAGGCCGAGGAGCAGATGTCCCTGCTGCCAGATGCGTCTCGCGCCACCGTGACGCCCGCTACGGGTACCCGCCGCCGAACGCGCCGCTCGCGTCAGTGAACGTATCCGATAGGAAACATATGGCCGCCGCCGTACGCCTGGCGAGACGTGGCACCAATGCCTGTGAGCCGAACCCTCGCGTGGGCTGTGTGATCGCGAATGCAGGGGGCGATGTGCTCGGCGAGGGATGGCATGCTCAAGCGGGAGAGGGCCATGCGGAGGTGAGGGCGATCGCCGCAGCGCGCGAGGCTGGCCTAGGCGAAGCGCTGACCGGCGCCACCGCCTACGTCACCTTAGAACCTTGCGCGCACCATGGCCGCACGCCCCCCTGCAGTCAGGCGCTGCTTGAGGCAGGGATCGCTAGGGTGGTCGTCGCGGTCGAAGATCCGAACCCTCGCGTCGATGGTGCTGGGATCGAGCAACTGCGTGCGGCCGGTATCGAGGTGAGCGTTGGCTTGATGGCGGAAGAGGCCAGGCGCGTGGCACGCGGCTTTCTAAGTCGCCTCGAGCGAGGTCGGCCCTTCGTTACCGTCAAGGTGGCGACGAGCCTGGATGGCGCAACGGCCATGCGCGATGGAGAGAGCCGATGGATCTCCAGTGTGCCGTCGCGCCGCGACGTGCACCGACGTCGGGCGAACGTCGGCGCGATCCTCACCGGGGTTGGCACCGTGGTCGCGGACGATCCTTCCTTCACCGTTCGCGACGCCTCGCCCGTCGCGCCTTGGCACCACCCCCTGCGCGTGGTGATCGATCCGCAGCTTCGCACCCCGCCCCGGGCGGCCCTGCTCAACGACCAGGGCCGCACCCTGCTCATCCACCAGGCAGGCCTCGCGCAGGAGCTGCCGGCGGCACTTGCGGAGCGCGAAGGGGTGGAGCTGGTGCCCGCGCCGACGCACGCAGATGGCGTGGGACTGAATCTGTCCGCCGTGCTGGACGAACTTGGAAGGCGCGGCATCAACGAGGTCATGGTGGAGGCCGGCGCGCGCCTGAACGGGTCCCTGCTGGGGGCTGGTCTGGTGGACGAGGTCATCTGCTACTTGGCGCCTCACCTCATGGGCACGCAGACGCTGGGCGCTTGGAACGTGCCAGGGCTCTCGCGCATGGATGAGCGCATCCGCCTGCAGTGGCGCCAGGTCGATCGTATTGGCGAAGACCTGCGGGTTGTGGCCACGCCTCTAGCGTAGGGTTAAAGAAGGCTGAAAAGGCAACGCGATGTTTACTGGACTGGTTCAAGCGACCGCCCGCGTGGTGGCCCTGGAGGGAGTGGGCGGCGATGCGCGGCTCACGATCGATGCGGACGGCTGGGCGCCCCCGACGCCCATCGGCCTCGGCGACAGCATCTCGATTAGCGGGGCTTGCCTGACGGTCGTGCAGATGGACGGCCTGCGCCTCGCCTTCGACGTCTCCCGCGAGACCCTCGAAAAAACCACCTTGGGCGACCTGACTGCTGGGGCTCTGGTCAATTTGGAGCCTTCGCTGCGGGCTGGCGATGTGCTCGGCGGCCATCTAGTCACTGGTCACGTGGATGCTATTGCCGTGGTGCTGTCGATCACCCCTGAGGCCCGCTCCCAGCGCCTGCGCATCTCCCTGCCGCCTAGTCTCGCGCCGCTGGTGGCGCCAAAGGGGTCGGTCTGCGTGGATGGGATCAGCTTGACAGTCAACGAGGTAGAGGCAGAGGCCTTCGGCGTGAACATCATCCCCCACACGTGGGAGGTGACGGCCATGGCCCAGTACGCTACGGAGCGCCGCGTCAATCTCGAAGCAGACGTGCTGGCCCGCTACGTCGCCCGCCAGCTGGCTGCCAGCAGCGGCGATTGAATCGCCGTGGCGCAGCCGGCACCCCCGGCCGCAGCGCAGTAGAATAGGGCGATACGGATAAAACGAGCACGGCACGGCCATGACAGATAGCAGCAACATCACCCCCCTGCCAGAACGGGGCAGTTCCAACGACTTGGCGGACATCGAGACCATCCTGGCGGAGCTACGCGCGGGCCGCATGGTGGTGATGCTCGACGACGAGGATCGCGAAAACGAGGGCGACCTGGTGATGCTCGCCTCCCACGTACGCCCGGAAGACATCAATTTCATGGCGCGATACGGCCGTGGCCTGATCTGCCTGACCCTCACCCGCGAGCGCTGCGAGCAGCTGCGCCTGCCCCTGATGGTGAGCGAGACCGATTCGGAGCAACGCACCAACTTCACCGTCTCTATCGAGGCCGCCGAGGGGGTGACCACCGGCATCTCCGCCCACGACCGAGCCCGCACGGTGCTCGCGGCGGTGGCGCCCGATGCGGGCCCCGCGGACCTCACCCAACCTGGCCACATCTTTCCGCTCATGGCCCAGCCCGGCGGCGTGCTGACCCGAGCCGGCCACACGGAAGCCGGCTGTGATCTGGCGCGCCTCGCCGGTGCGGAACCGGCGGCAGTGATCGTGGAGGTGCTGCGTGAGGATGGGAGCATGGCACGGCGCCCGGATCTCGAGGCCTTTGCTCGCGAGCACAAGCTGAAGATCGGCACCATCGCCGACCTTATCGCCTACCGCCTGCGCAATGAGCAGTCGGTGGAGTGTATCGCCACCCGTACCGTACCTACAGAATTTGGTGACTTCACGCTGCATTGCTATGAAGATCATGTGGCGCGCAACGTTCACCTCGCTTTGGTCAGGGGCAAAGTGGGAGCGACGGACCCCACGCTGGTTCGCGTACACGTGCACGAGACGCTGAGTGACGTCGTTGGCGTTACCTGGCCATCTTTGGGGTGGCCCCTGCGATCGGCCATGAAGCGCATTGCCGAGGAAGGCAGTGGAGTGGTCCTGATACTGCGCGAGCGCGATGATCCAAGGGTATTGATCGAGCGCCTGCAGGGTAGCGAGCGGCCGCATCAAGGCAGTGGCGAGGTGAGCTCGGAGCTGCGCAAGTACGGCGTCGGCGCTCAGGTGTTGCGTGATCTCGGCGTCGCGCGCATGCGTGTGCTGAGCGCGCCCAAGCGCATGCATGGCCTGTCTGGCTTCGGGCTGGAAGTGGTGGAGTACGTGGACGAATGAACGGGCCGACGATCGAGACCTTGGAAGGCGCCCTTAGTGGCACTGGCGTGCGCGTGGGTGTGCTCGCCACCCGTTGGAACGACTTTATCGTCGAGCGGCTCACTCGCGGGGCCGTTGGAGCACTCACGCAAGCCGGCGTGGCCAGTGGCGACATCAAGCTGCTGATGGTGCCGGGTGCGTACGAGCTGCCGATCGCTGCCAGCAAGGCAGCGCGCAGCGGTCGCTTCCATATGCTCGTCGCCCTCGGCACGGTGATTCGCGGCGCCACCCCGCACTTCGACTACGTGGCAGGGGAATGTGCGAGCGGCTTGTCGCGTGTCGCCCTCGACACTGGTGTGCCGGTGGGGTTTGGTGTGCTCACGGTCGACACCTTAGATCAGGCGATCGAACGTGCCGGCGCCAAGGCGGGCAACAAGGGGGCGGAGGCGTCCCTGGCAGCCTTGGAGACGCTGGGGCTGCTGCGCCAGCTGGATGCTTGAGCGGATGGGCGAGGACCCCTCATCACCGGTCGACACCGCTGCCGACGGCGCGACGGCATCCCCGGCCCGGCGCCCGCGAAAGCGCCGCGCCAGCGCCCGCTCTTTGGCGCGCCGCGCCGCATGCCAGGCGCTTTACCAGCAGTTCCTCACCGGCGACCACGCGCGCAACGTGATCGCCCAGTTCACGGATTTCCCGGGGCTGGAGCGGGTGGATCAAGAGCTCTTTCGCCAGCTGATCATGGGCGTGGAGACCCACCGCGAGGCCCTCGACGCACTGATCGCAGAGCGCTCCGACCGACCGGTCGATCAGCTCGACCCGATCGAGCACGCGGTGCTGCTGATCGGCCTTTACGAGCTGCGTGAACGGATTGAAACGCCGTACCGTGTGGTGTTGAACGAGGCCTTGGAACTCGCCCACGAATTCGGCGCAGAGGACGGCCACAAGTTCGTCAACGCCGTATTGGACAAGGCATCGCTCACGCTGCGCAAGGTCGAGCGCGCCCGTTAACCGGCGCACGGTTTCCGGATCCTCCGGCGCGACACTTCAGTCCTTCGGCGCAGGGACGATAACCCCTTAGGAGAGCCCGACGACCTAAGGAGAACACGTGTCCACCATTCAGTTGCACCTAGAGGATCTGAGCGTACTCGTCGTCGAGCCATCGGGCGCCCAGCGCGCGGCCATGCGCCGCCACCTCGAAACCAACGATATTGATGACATTCAAGAGGCCCACTCCGGTGCCGAGGCTCTGCAGAAGCTGCGTTCTGGCAGCTTTCGCCTCGTCATCAGTTCGATGTACCTCCCGGATATGACGGCCACAGACTTGATCGTCACCCTGCGCGACTCCGATGACTTGTGCGACACCCCGTTCATGCTGGTCTCTAGCGAGGAGCGCTTCAAGCGACTCGATCCGATCCGCCAGGCCGGCGTCATCGCCATCCTGCCCAAGCCGTTCACGGCGCCTGCCATTCGCCGAGCATTGCTCAACACCCTGCATTTTCTGAACCCTGATGAGATGGATCTCGAGTACGGTGATCCCGCCAGTCTTCGCGTGCTCGTCGTGGACGACGTTGCCTACGCGCGCCTGCACATTGCCAAGGTGCTGAAGTCCCTTGGGATCGGCAACTTGGAGTTCGCGAAGGACGGAAGGGAAGCGGCTACGATGCTCTACCATCGCGAGTTCGATCTGATCGTCACGGACTACAACATGCCCGAGATGGATGGCTTGGAACTCACGAATTGCATCCGAGATGAGATCGGCGATAGCGACACGCCGATTCTCATGGTGACCAGTGAGAGCAACACCTCACGGCTGTCGGCGATCCAGCAGTCCGGCGTCTCCGCGGTGTGCGACAAGCCCTTCGAGGCTGACACGGTGAAGCAGCTCATCTACCAGACCCTACAGGCCTAAGTCTCCGCGGCATCCGACTCGTAGCGGGAACTCGTTACACTGCCAGCTCCGCGCCAGTGCGCGCACAGCGGTAGCCAGGCATGGACGAGTTCGCGCTCATCGAACGCTACTTCGCCTCGGCAGGCGTCGAGCGCCCCGAGGTCCGCTTGGGCGTGGGCGATGACGCAGCTCTCGTGGCGCCTCCTGCGGACCACCTCGCCACGATCGCCACGGACACGATCGTGAGCGGCGTGCACTTCCCCCCGTCACTCGACCCAGCGGCCATCGGCCACCGAGCACTCGCCGTCAACCTGAGCGACCTTGCCGCGATGGGGGCGACGCCTGCCTACGCCCTGATCGCCCTCTCCCTGCCAAGCGCTGACGCCACCTGGTTGGCGCCCTTCGCCCAGGCGTTCAGCACGCTCGCCCAAGCCCACGGGGTAGCCGTCATCGGTGGCGATACCACGCGCAGCGACGTGCTCTCCGTCACGGTGACCGCGGTGGGATGGTTGGCGTCGGACACCGTCGCGCTGACCCGTTCGGGGGCTCGCGTACGCGACCTACTGGCCGTGACTGGTTCGCCAGGTGATGCTGCAGCGGGGCTTGCGGCATTGGCGCAGCGGCAAGAGGGCAAGCAACATCGGTACCTCCGTCAGCGCTTTGCGTTCCCCCAGCCCCGTGTCGCCTGCGGTCGGTGCTTGTTGCCCGTGGCAAGCTCGGCGATAGACGTCTCCGACGGCTTGCTGGCGGACGCGCAGAAGCTCGCCGAGGCGAGCGGTGTGCATTTGGCTATCGAAGCGCATAGGCTGCCCCTGAGCGAGGAGCTGACCCAGTGCCATGATCGCGAAGCGGCCGAGCGGTTCGCCCTGACCGGTGGTGATGACTACGAACTGCTCTTTACAGCGCCGAGGGAGTGTGAACTAGTGCTGGAGAGGATCGCGCAGGACGTGGGTTGCGCCTTGACGGTGATCGGAGAAGTACGGCCGGTGGGCGACGGCCGCGCGCCGGGCGCGAGCGTGACGCGCGACGGGCGCACACTGCCCCTGCCCACGGCCGGCTATAGGCATTTCCATCGATGACCGCGGCGAAGCAACGGTTGCGGCGCCCGAGCTGGCGGGATCTGAAACGCCATCCGGTACATGTGCTCGCCTTCGGCTTTGGCACTGGCTACTCCCCCGTGGCGCCCGGAACCGTGGGGTCGCTGCTCGGGCTGGCGACTTTCGTGCTTGCCGATCGCTTGGGAGTGGGATTCGCCGGCCATATGCTCGCAAGCGTGGTTGGCCTGGGGGCGGGTGTCGCGATTTGCCGACGTTCGTCCGCACACCTGGGCGTACACGATCATCCAGGCATCGTCTGGGATGAGATCGTTGGCTGCTATCTCGCCTGTTCGCTGGTGCCCCAGAGCGCGGCGTGGTGGGGTGCGGCGTTTGGGGCTTTTCGCGCTTTTGACATCATCAAGCCCTGGCCGATCCGAGCGATGGATCACGGACTGCGTGGAGGGCTGGGAATTATGCTGGACGACATCGTAGCGGCGCTCTTTGCCGCCCTCAGCCTGTACGCCGTGGGTCGTCTCGGCGCCTTCCTGTGATAGCCATGAGCGACAGCGAAAAGCCTTCAGACAGTGCGCCCGAGCGCATCGGCAAGTATCCCATCATAAAGAAGGTGGGCCGCGGCAGCACCGGCACCGTGTACCTATCGCACGATATGTTCTACGGTCGTGATGTGGCCATCAAGGTCTACCACGGTGTCAACAGCACGGACAGCGACGCTCGCGTGGCGCGCAAGATGTTCTTCAACGAGGCCAATATGGTTGGCCGCCTGCAGCACGCGAATATCCTGCCCCTGTACGATGCCGGCGAGCACGACAACAGCTACTACGTCGTCATGGAACACGTGCAAGGTGCACGCACGCTCGCGCGCTTCTGCAAGGAAGAGAATCTGCTGCGCAAAGGTGATGTCATCGAGATCGCTTTCAAATGCGCGAAGGCCCTGCACTACGCCCACAACCGCGGCGTAGTCCACCGCGACATCAAGCCCAGCAACATCATGCTCACGCCTGACCGAGATGTGCGCATCATCGACTTCGGTATCGCCCTCGTCGAGCAATCCGAGGCGTCGCAGATCGAAGGGATCGCCGGCAGCCCGAGCTACATGTCGCCCGAACAGGTTCGCTCCCAGCCGGTTACGCCACGTTCAGATCTGTATTCCCTCGGCGTCGTTATGTACGAACTGCTGACAGGGCAGCGACCTTTCAAAGCCGATAACCTCGCGAAGCTGCTGCACTTGATCGTGTATCGCACGGCGCAGCCGCTGCACATGATCCGTGACGACATTCCCGAGTCACTGGAGAACGTGGTGATGCGGGCCCTACACAAGGACCCGGAGCAGCGCTATCGAAACGGCTTGGAGATGGCGGCCGACCTGACGCGTGCGAACCAGGAGCTGAGCCGCAACAGTGTGGCGATGCGCGTGACCGAGCAGGGGCGCTTCGAGCTACTGCGTCAGCTGCGCTTCTTCCATGACTTCCAGGCCTCTGAGATCTGGGAAGTGCTGCAGGCGGGCGAGTGGCGCGAGTACGAGCCTGACGAGGAGATCGTACGCGAGGGGCAACTCGATGACCGCTTCTACGTGCTGATCAAGGGCACGGTCAAGGTGTGTCGCGGGGGGCATGCGCTCGGCAAGCTATCGCGTGGGGACTGCTTTGGCGAGTCGAGCTACGTGCGCCGCGCGCGCCGCACGGCGACGATTCAGGCCGACGGCGAGGTCACCCTACTGCAGGTGAGCTCGACCCTGTTAGAGCAGCTGAGCTCCTCTTGCCAACTGCGCTTCATGCGCGTGTTCTTGCGCTCACTGGTCGAACGCCTGCAAAACGTCGAAGCGGAGCTGTCGGGCAAGGCCCTGAACGATGGCGCCGATCCGACGGCGCCACCGGAATCCTTCGCCAGCGCGGGTTAAGGCGCAGGGGCATCGCCTCTTGGGAATGGGCGGTTAGCGACGGGGAGGCCTTCCTAGCCCTATTCTGATTCGGCGTCCTTGTCGCACTCGATCAGTGCGTAAGCCGAGTGGTTGTGGATGGACTCGAAGTTCTCGCTCTCCACGACATACCCACGGATGCGATCGTCCTCGTTCAGGCGCAAGGCCACGTCACGCACGATGTCCTCGACGAACTTCGGGTTGTCGTAAGCACGCTCCGTCACGTACTTCTCGTCAGGTCGCTTCAGGATGCCGAAGAGCTCGCAGGATGCTTCCTTCTCAGCCATGTCGATCAGCTCTTCGATCCACACGAAGTCGTCGATACGCGCCGTGATCGTGATGTGCGAGCGCTGGTTGTGGGCGCCGTAGTCCGAAATCCCCTTTGAGCAGGGGCACAGGCTGGTGACCGGCACAACCACCTTCACTTTGGTATTGACCTTGCCCTCGTGGATTTCGCCGATGAGGCTGGCCTCGTAGTCCATGAGGCTCTCGACGCCAGACTTGGGCGCCTTCTTCATTACGAAGTAGGGGAAGCTCATTTCGATATGGCCGGTCTTCGCTTCTAGGCGGTCTGCCATACGCTCGAGCATTTCGCCGAAGTTATGTACGGAGATTTCCTTCTCGTACATGCTCAGTATCTCGACGAAGCGGCTCATGTGCGTGCCCTTGAAGTTGTGGGGCAGGCGCACGTACATGTTGAACTTGGCTACGGTGTGTTGTTCGCCACCCGATCGGTCCATGACCCGTACTGGGTGGAAGATATCCTTGATACCCACCTTGTCGATGGGCATGCGTCGCGTGTCTGGGTGATTCTGGACGTCATCGATGGGGGTGACGTTGGTCGCGCTCATATGTCGAATCCTCAAAAGCCAAGCTGCACCGCACGTGCCGCCCCGTTATTCGTACCGAGGGCCGAGAAGGGTGCACATTTCGCTCAGTATAGCCTCGGAAGGCGGCGTTTCGAGGACGGGTTGGCAACCGATGCCGCGCCCACTGAGCTTGCTAAGCCGCGGTTACTTGAGGGAAATATGGTCGCCAGGGGCGATTTGCAAGGGGCCCGGGTCAGTAGTCGCGTTCAATGATGTAGGCAGCTAGCCAGCGAAGGGGTTCGGCCTTCTCACCGAAGTCGGCTAGGGCATCCAGAGAGGCTCGGTACAGATCGCGTGCTATTCGTTTGGCTTCGTCCAGCCCCACGATGCTCGGGTACGTGGGTTTGTGGCGCGCTTCATCGGCGCCGGGAGTCTTGCCCAGGCGCTCCGCTTCGCCCTCCACGTCCAAAATGTCGTCCTGCACCTGGAAGGCGTGGCCCGCAAGCTCCGAAAAGCGCTCAAGCGCGGCCCAGCGTTCAGTCGAGAGGTCGGTGCGACAATGGGCGCTGAGCAGCACCGAGGCGCGGATGAGCGCGCCCGTTTTCAGCCGATGCATGAAGGCCAGCTCGTCGCGCGACATCGGCTTGCCAGTGTTCTCGACGTCGATCGCTTGGCCGCCGGCCATACCGGACGGGCCTGCCGCCGTCGAGAGGAGGTTGATCAGCGTCAGGCGGGTCTGCGCATCGCGTTGGAGTGAGGGATCGGTACCCAGGATCTCAAAGGCGAGCACCTGTAGCGCATCGCCCACGAGGATGGCGGTGGCCTCGTCGTAGGCGATATGGCAGGTGGGGCGCCCCCTTCGCATCTCATCGTCGTCCATCGCCGGCAGATCGTCGTGCACTAGAGAATAAGCGTGGATCAACTCGATCGCGCAGGCTGGGGCATCGAGCACCGCTGGGTCCAGGTCCAGTACTTCGCCCGTAAAGTAGACGAGCAGGGGCCGCACGCGCTTGCCGCCGCCCAGGGCGACGTAGCGCATGGCCTCATGCAAGCGCCGCGGGATCTGCTCTTGCGCCGGTAAGCGCTCGCTGAGGGCGGCTTCTATGCGCGCCTGATAGGCGGCCATCCGCTCATGTGGGTCCATGGCGCTCCCTACTCCTCTCGTTCACCGAAGGGGGCGAGGCTCTCTCCGTCCGGTCCCGCGAGGGCGTCGATCTTCTGCTCTGCCTCGCGCAGCGCCTGTTGGCAGCTGCGCGTTAGGGCGATGCCGCGCTCGAACTGCGCTAGGGAGTCTTCCAGGGAGAGGTCACCCTTCTCCATCCTGGCCACCAGGGTTTCCAGTTCTTCGAGCGAGCGTTCAAAGTCTGGTCGGGCGGCGCTTTTCGCTTTGGAGTCAGCTTCGGTCACGGTGGATCCGGGGGGTCGGGTTGGGCCAATCGCTGCGCATGGGGGCACTGAAGGGCAGGCACGTGAGCCGCCCACGACAACCAGCGCCGCGGCGTTGCCGCGAATGATAGGGACTATGTCAGAATCCGGCAACGCGGCAATAGGGGCGCGCTTTCATCGCCTTGCTCCCCCGATTAGACCAACTCTAGTATCGTGATAGTGCGCACCGCCAGCCAGGAGTGACGATGTATGGATCTGAAGGGCAGCAAGACTGAGCAAAACCTGAAGGATGCTTTTGCTGGCGAGTCTCAGGCGAATCGACGCTACCTTTATTTCGCATCCAAGGCCGACGTCGAAGGTTACAACGACATTGCAGCTATTTTTCGCTCCACCGCTGAGGGTGAGACCGGTCATGCTCACGGGCATTTGGAGTACCTGGAGGCCGTCGGCGACCCGATCACCGGCAAGCCCATTGGCGGTACGGCACTCAATCTGGAGTCCGCCGTAGCCGGCGAAACCCACGAGTGCACCGAGATGTATCCAGGCATGGCGAAGGAGGCCCGGGAGGAAGGCTTCGACGAGATCGCAGACTGGTTCGAGACGCTGGCCAAGGCTGCGCGCTCACGCGCTAGTCGTTTCCAGAAGGTGCTCGACACGATGGAGTGAGGCGGCCGCACTCGCCCCACGATGCGACCCGCGTGACCACCTTTGCCCGGAGCCCACCGCGAATCGAACGGCTGCCCCAATCGACCTGTTGCAGACGGTGAACGCACCTCGGCAGCGTGCTCCGAGTGAGCCTTCAGGGGTACGCCAGTTGCACTCTCGGGCGGCGCGGCCTACGCCATGCATTAGACCAGGGCCTGCCAGCAGAGGATCAACGATCTATGGCCGCTGAGAAGCTCACACGGGATGTGCTTATGGGCCTTGAGCAGTACGCCAAAGCGCGCACCGAGTTTCGCCGTCAGGTGATGGCTCACAAAGCCAGGCGTCGCGCTCACCTCGGCGAGCACGCCACCTTCATCTTCGAAGACCAGCTCACGATGCGGTACCAGGTGCAAGAGATGCTGCGCATCGGGCGCATCTTCGAAGCTGCAGGCATCGAGGCCGAACTCAGCGCCTACAACCCCCTCATCCCTGACGGCGACAACTGGAAGGCGACTTTCCATTTGGAGTTCGATGATCCGCGGCAGCGCGCCAAGCGCCTGATGCGCCTCATCGGCATTGAGGATCGAGTCTGGGTGCGCGCGGGCGATGATGGCGAGCGTGTGTACGCAATCGCCGACGAGGACCTGGATCGCGCCGCGCGGAAAAAGACCTGTGCCGTGCACTTCCTGCGCTTCCAACTCGATGCTCACTTCGTCCAGGCATTGAAAGGCGGCGCCTCTCTGGCTATGGGCATTGACCATCCGCACTACGCCGAAGCGTTGGAGCCGGTGCCGGCTCACCTGCGTGAGTCACTTCTCGCCGATCTCGACTGAGCACAGCGACCTGCAGGCGGTCGCACCCGTTCGTTCGCAGATATTGGCTGGCGCGAGCCGGCCCTCATCCCACGCCGGGCCCTTGCGCTTTTCGCGTACCATGCGCGGATGAGCAATAAGGACTACTCCGCGTCCGACATCGAGGTGCTGTCCGGCCTCGACCCCGTGCGCCGTCGCCCCGGCATGTATACGGACACCACCCGCCCCGATCACCTGGCGCGAGAAGTTATCGACAACGCCATTGACGAGGCGCTCGCCGGCCACGGCAAGCGCCTGGTGGTCACCATCTACGCGGACGGTTCCTTGCAGGTGGACGACGAGGGTCGCGGCATGCCCGTCGATGTACATCCTGACGAGAAAGTGCCTGGGGTCGAGTTGATCCTTACCAGACTGCACGCCGGCGGGAAGTTCTCCAACCGGACCTATGGTTTCTCAGGTGGACTGCACGGCGTGGGCGTGTCGGTGGTCAACGCGCTGTCCAAGCGCCTCACGGTGAGCATTCGCCGCGACGGATCCACCTGGGCCATGGCCTTCGCCGATGGCGAGCGAACCGAGAAGCTCAAGCAGACGGGCAAGGCCAAGCGCGGGCATAGCGGCACCACCGTGCGCTTCTGGCCGGACCCCAAGTACTTCGACGCCGCCAACTTCTCGATCCCGCGCATGCGCCACCTGTTGCGGGCCAAGGCGGTCTTGTGTCCCGGCTTAGAAGTCAACCTGGTGCAGGAGAAGTCAGGCGAGCGCGAGACCTGGCTCTACGCTGGCGGCCTTACAGACTACCTGACAGAAGCGTGTGGTGAGCAGCCCATGCTGCCCTCTACCGCCTTCGCTGGAGAACTCGACGGTGAGCGGGAGGCGGCGCAGTGGGCTATCGTCTGGCTGCCCGAGGGTGGTGAGCCCCTCGCCGAGAGCTATGTCAACTTGATCCCGACGGCCCAGGGCGGAACCCACGTGAACGGCTTGCGCATGGGGATCACCGAGGCGCTGCGGGACTTTTGCGAACTGCGAAACCTGCTGCCGCGCGGCGTTCGCATCACCCCGGAGGATGCGTGGGACAGGGTGAGCTTCGTCCTGTCTGTGAAGATGCAGGAGCCTCAGTTCTCCGGTCAGACGAAGGAGCGCTTATCGTCGCGGGAGTGTGCGGCCTTCGTGCAGGGCGTGGTGCGCGATGCCTTTATCCTCTGGCTCAACCAGCATGTGGAGAGCGGCGAGCAGATCGCCCAGCTTGCGATTGAGGCGGCGACGGCGCGCAGTAAGGCAGCTCGCCAAGTCGTGCGCAAGCGTGTCACGGCAGGTCCCGCCCTGCCGGGCAAACTCTCCGATTGCTCCAGTCAGGATCCGGCGCGCACGGAGCTGTTTCTCGTGGAGGGAGATTCCGCCGGCGGTTCGGCGCGCCAGGCTCGTGACCGGGAGTTTCAGGCGGTCATGCCCCTGCGCGGCAAGATACTCAATACCTGGGAGGTCTCGCCGGCCGAGGTGCTCGCGAGCCAAGCAGTGCATGACATCAGCGTGGCGATCGGCGTGGATCCCGGCACGAGCGACCTGAAGGGGTTGCGCTATCAACGTATCTGCATCCTCGCAGATGCAGACTCGGACGGACAGCACATCGCCACGCTCTTGTGCGCCTTGTTTCTTCGCCACTACCGCCCACTGGTCGCACAGGGGCACGTGTACGTGGCGATGCCACCGCTCTACCGAATCGATGTGGGTAAGCACGTGTTCTACGCCCTCGACGAGGCGGAGCTGCAAGGGCACCGCGATCGCATCACGGCGGAGAAGCTGTCCGGGAAGATCAGTGTGACGCGCTTCAAGGGGCTCGGTGAGATGAGCCCCTCCCAGCTGCGTGAGACCACCATGGCGCCCGAGACTCGGCGCTTGGCGCGCCTCACCATCGGCGAAGAGGCGAGTGAGCAAGGTGATGAGGCGCTAAGCGCCGACCAGCTGCTCGACATGCTGCTCGCGAAGAAACGGGCGTCCGACCGGCGCGCATGGCTCGAACGCAAGGGCAATCTCGCCGAGCAGCTTTGACCTTGTCCGCCCCTTGCCGGGGTGCTCCGCCGGTTTGGTGGTGCGCACCTATGAGATACACCAGGAGCTGATGGATTGATGCAAGATCAATCACTTGATTTTGAGGGTATCGAGCCGATGGCGCTCGAAGTCTTCACCGAGAAGGCCTACCTCGATTACTCCATGTACGTGATCCTCGATCGCGCCCTGCCGCAAGTCAGCGATGGCCTCAAGCCGGTGCAGCGGCGGATTATCTACGCCATGAGCGAACTAGGGCTTGCCGCGGGCTCGAAGCCGAAGAAGTCTGCACGCACGATCGGTGATGTGATCGGCAAGTACCATCCGCACGGCGACTCCGCGTGCTACGAAGCACTTGTGCTGATGGCACAGCCCTTCTCCTACCGCTACCCGGTGATCGACGGGCAGGGCAACTTTGGCGCCCAGGACGACCCGAAATCCTTCGCCGCCATGCGCTACACGGAGGCGCGCCTCTCGCCCTACGCGGCGACACTTCTGGGCGAGCTGGGCCAGGGCACGGTGGAGTGGGGCCCGAACTTCGACGGCACGCTGGAAGAGCCGCTCTCCCTGCCGGCGCGCCTGCCAAATGTGCTCCTAAACGGCGCCATGGGCATCGCCGTGGGCATGTCCACGGACATCCCGCCGCACAACCTTCGCGAAGTGGCGACTGCGGCGGGCGCGATGCTGCGCTCCCGTCGCCCAAGCATGGATGAGATCCTCGAGATGGTGCCTGCGCCTGATTTCCCCACCGGTGGCGAGATTGTGACGCCGCGCGAAGACTTGAAGGCGATCTATCGCACCGGCAACGGCACCTTGCGTCTGCGCGCCGCCTGGGAGCGCGAAGATGGCGATATCGTCATTACCGAACTTCCCTATCAGGTGTCCAGCGCAAAGGTTCAGGAGCAGGTCGCCGCGCAGATGCGGGCGAAGAAGCTGCCCATGGTCGAGGACATGCGCGACGAGAGCGACCACCGCAGCCCAACCCGTCTGGTGCTCGTGCCGCGGTCCAACCGGGTGGATGCGGAAGGGGTGATGAGCCACCTCTTCGCCACCACGGATCTCGAGCGCACCGTGCGCATCAACTTAAACGCGATCGGCCTCGACGGCCGGCCCCGTGTGTTCTCCCTGCGCGCGTTGCTAGAGGCGTGGGTGACCTACCGGATCGAGACCGTGCGTCGACGCTTACAGCACGAGCTCGACCGTATCCTCGACCGCCTGCACGTGCTCGACGGCTTGATCATCGCGTTCCTCAACATCGACGAGGTGATCGCGATCATTCGCAACGAAGACCACCCGAAATCCGCCCTGATGGTGCGCTTCAACTTGAGCGACCGCCAGGCCGAGTCGATCCTGGAGCTGCGCCTGCGTCGCTTGGCCAAGCTCGAAGAGATGCGCCTGCGGACAGAGCAGGGGGAGTTGACCACGCGCCGGCAGCAGATCGAGACGGTGCTCGCCAACGATACGCGCCTGCGGCGGCAGGTCCGTGAGGAGCTGGCGGCGGATGCGGACGAGTACGGCGATGATAGGCGCACACGCCTGGTGGAACGTCCGCCGGCGAAGGCCATCGACACGGCGTCCCTGGTGCCGACGGAGCCAGTGACCGTGGTGCTCTCCGAGCGTGGCTGGATCCGTGCGGCCAAGGGCCATGAGGTGGATGGCACCACCCTCAACTACAAGGCTGGCGACGGCTTTCTACAGGCCGCGCGCGGGCGCAGCTCCGAGCAGGCGGTATTCCTGGACAGCACGGGACGCACCTACTGCGTTGCCGCACACACAATGCCATCGGCTCGGGGTCAGGGAGAGCCACTTGCGGGCCGCGTTTCGGCCCCGGACGGTGCAACTTTCCGCGGCGTGCTGATCGGACCCGAAGAGACACGTTGTGTGCTTAGCACGGACGCAGGCTACGGATTCGTTGCTGGCCTTGCGGACCTCATGTCCCGGAACAAGTCGGGCAAGGCGGTGCTCGCCGTGCCCAAGGGGGCGAGCGTGTTGGCGCCTGCGCTCCTGCCCGCGGGCGCCGACCTCACGGAGTTACGGGTGGCAGCCGTGTCCTCCGACGGGCATTTGCTCGTCTTCCCCCTGAGCGAGCTCCCGGCGCTCGCGAAGGGAAAGGGCAACAAGATAATTGGCCTGCCGGCGGCAAAGGGCGGGAAGGGGCCCTCGATGATCGGCCTCGTGGTGGTGGGCCCGCGCGATGGCTTGGCACTGGATGCCGGCAAGCGGCGTATGACCCTCAAACGGGGTGATTTAGAGCACTACGAGGGCGCGCGCGGTCGGCGCGGCAGCATGTTGCCCAGAGGCTGGCGCAAGGTGCAGGGAGTGACCTTGACGTAGTGAGTACCGCCGAGTGGTCCCGCCGTCAGCTAGGGCATCCGTCGTAGGATAAAGCGCACAGTGTCGGCTTGAGCGTCGCTACCCCATAGGCACGGTAGCTGATCTTGATCCGCCGTGTTCAGGGCACAGGTGAAGGTATCTGGCGCGTAGACGCCCTCGATCTGGGGGCCGGACAGGAGGCGCGGCGCAGTGCCCCTGAGCACCACCGTACGGCCTTCGGGGTCGACCCTGGGCGTGAGGTCCTGGCGAATCACGCGCTCGGCGGCAGGCGTGTCGTCGGCACGGTATCGAATGTCTAGGGTGCCCTCGGTGAGTGAATCCTCCAGCCGTACGGTAAACGCGTAGCGCTCCGTAAGCTCGCCCCGAATTAGCAGCACGCCAGTGGCCTGCCAATTGCCGGCGAGGGAGAGGTGCTCGATATCCGAGTCACCCCTCGGTGTGCAGGCCACGAATAGCGATGCGCTCAGCAAGAGCGTTATAGAGGCCCTCGTCCACACGGTGTCCTCAATGCTTGGCATCGGGCACTGCCTTAGAAGGGATTTAGTTCGTAGCCCTCCGCGGCGAGCACGGCATGGGCGGTCATCGCCGAGAGGGACATCTGCACGCCGGGGAGCAGCTGATCCGAGGTCACCTCATAGTAGGCGGCGCTCTGCCCGCAGACGTACAGGCGAACGTCATGTTGCTGAAGGGCGGCGACGAGAGCGGCGTTGTCCTTCGCCCGTTGTGACGTACGTTTGTGCAGGACATCGAATACGGCGCGGCCGTGGACCACAAGCGCGATGTGCATTCTCCGGGCGGGCACGCCCGCTCGCGCATGCATGTTCAGAAAGCGGGCTGCCGTGACCAAGCTGCGGTTGAGCTCGTCGTCCTTCGCACCTTCCGAGATGTCGAAGCGTACGCGCAGATGCATGTGCGCGGGGATGGGAGCGGCGTCTTCGACCGTGGCTGCCGGGCCGAAGTCATCGAGCAGGGGGCCGGTCGTGAAGACGGCCGTGGACTGGGCGGCGCATGGCAGGCCGGCGCATGCAAGCACCAGGCCCATGAGACGGAAAGGTAAGGCGATGCGCATTTGGCACTCTCGAGGGTGGCGGTGGAGAAGCGTGCTAGCGTACTTCGCACGCGCGCGTCCGTCAGCGCTTGACAGCCTCCGCTTGCGCGCGTTCGAGCCAATCGGTGACCGGCCGGCCGCACCGTTCGGCCAGTTGCTCGAGTTCAGTCAGGTAGTACTGCGACAACCACTGGCGGATGGCCGGGGGCATCTGCGTGTGGGAGCGGGCGCTTCCGGCGTTGACGCGCTTGGCCAAGGTGGCGGCGGGGATGGCGCGAGGCTCCACCCCGAGATGAGTCGTGATGCGGTCCAAGGTCCTTTGGGGATCCGTGCTGATATGGTCCTGATACTCGATCAGGAACTGCTTTTGCGGGTACGCACGACCCCAGGTGTCGAGCGCGTGCAAATAGTGGCCCTCTACATGCGCACTTGGCCGCGCGAGGTAGTCCGCAAAGTCCGCCTCCGTGATCTGCGCTAGCGGGCGCTCCAGCATCAGGGGCAGCATCATGCGCGCGTTGGACCAGGCTCGCGCTACCGGGTCACGCATGAGGAAGATCACCTTGAGGTCGGGAAACCCCTCGCGAATCTCCTGCACCGCGTAGGCGGGAAGCGATGCGTAGAACGGGGTGATGTCGCCACTGACGCGACCGCGCGCTGGGTCGAATAGGGATGCGTACCAGTGGAAGTCCCCGGGGCCGCTAAGAAACTTGATCATCCAGCGGATGGGAAAGCCCGCACGCGGCGATAGGGAGCGCCTTAGGGCGCGTGTGATCACCCGCCGGGGGTGGTCTCGAAACAGGCCGAACAACCCCATGCGACGGCCGGGTGGCGCCTCGCTATTCTCGATGGGGTAGCGCTTGTTGAAATAGCGCACCTCCTTTTCAGGAGGGAGCCAGATCTGCGGATGTGAGGCGAGCTGCTGATACAACCATGTCGTGCCGCACTTCGGCGCGCCGATGCAAACGAAGGTGGGCTGAGGGGGCCCAGAGGTTGCGGAAGACATGAAGACGGCTGGCTCGCGGCTCGAAGGGGCGGAGTCGGCAGGTGAGCGAGGCAAGCAGCGTAGGGCCCTGCGCCTGCCGGGCGGCGCAAGGGTATTCTAGCAGCGGGCAAGCGGCCCACTAGGGGCCGTTGGTGCCGGTCCCGTCCATGACCACCTGTTCCGGAGCCTGCACGTAGTGGCCTTGCACGTAGTAGCCCTGAATGAACTCCACACCGATCGACCAAAGGGCGGCCATGGTATTGGCGTCCTCGACGCGTTCGGCGATTGCGACGATGTCTCGGTCGGTCGCCTCCTTCACCAAGTTTCGCACGTGATCTTGCAGATCGCTGCTAGTGGGGAATCCCTGCATCAGCGAGCCGTCGATCTTAATGAAGTCGATGGGGATGGACTCGAGCAGCAGGCGAGGCTCGCTGCCGAGGCCGAAGTGTTCCAGGCAGAAGCCACAGCCGATGCGACGGGCATCCTTCGCCATGTCGCTCGCGGCGCCGAGGTTGTCCGTCGCGTGCATCTCGGTGACCTGCAGCACCAGGCGGTCGGGCTTGATGTTGGCCTTGCTCAGCTGCTGGCTCAGCCAGTCTGCCAGGGAGCGGTCGGGTAGGGAGTCTTTGGATACGCGCACGAACAGCTTCGTGAGTTCCTGATCGTTAGCAGCGCCGATCGCCCGCGCCATCACCCATCGGTCGATGGCGCGCATCATTCCGTTGCGCTCGGCGGCAGGTAGGAACTGGTTGGGCAGCACCTCGCCGTCACCAGCGTCCATCATGCGGATCAGAACGTCGAACATCTCGATGCCGCGCTCTTCTAGATCGGCGATGGGCTGATAGGCAAGGCGGAAGCCGTCGTTGCGCATGGCGTGGTTGATACGCTTGACCGCAGCCTTGTCGTCGGCCGTCTGCTCCAGAGAGACGCCGTTGGCGTCGTGCAGAATCACATCGTCCCCACCTATCTCCTGGGCTTTACGCGAGGCGCGGGCGGCCTTCGAGGCGAGGGAGGAGAGGTCGTCGCTGCGACCCTTGACGGCAGCGCCCACGCACGCCCGAACCTTGACGTCCTCGCCCGAGAGCAGGAACGTGAGGTTAGTGATCTTCTTCAGTAATGCCTCGCCCCAGGCTTCGATGTCGCGGATTGCTCCGCGGTCAGCCAGGACGCAGAAATTGCCGCCGGCGAGCTGGCCCCAGATGTCACCCGGGTGCACGGAGTCAGCGATCGTATCCGCTAGGCCGTGCAGGATTTCCTCGAAGCCGAGCGGGCCCCAGCGTTCCACCAGGGCGTTCATCTTGTCGATGCGTACGTGGTAGAGCACGCGAAGTCCACCGGCATGATTGCGCTCTAGCCCGTCCGTGACCTTCTGCAGGAAGTTGCGTCGCTGATGGAAAGGCAGGAAGGGATCACCGCCGTTTCGGGCGGCGCTGTTCGCGCCGCGAGTGTCGACGCTGGTGGCAGTGTTCGCTTCGACCGCCGTGTCACCGGCGTCTGCCTCGGCGGCGTCGCGGCGAGCCGGCGTGAGTTCGATGCGCACGGCATCGTCACCGTCGAAGAGGTCTGCCTCGAGCATCGCGTCGACGGCTTGGCCCTTCGTGCCGTCCGCTTCCTCGTAGCTGCTGAGCACCCGGCAGCGTAGGGAGTCGTCTCGCCACATTCCCTTTTGGCAAGCCACTAGGGCGCCCTTGAGGGCGACGCGACTGTCGGCGGCGAACACGTCCATGACCGGCATAGCGACGAGATCCGCCACGTCGTCAAGACCGAGCAAGGTCACGCAGGCGAGGTTGGCGTCCGCCACCACACCCTCCTGGGCCCAGAGAAATGCACGCGTGCTCTCACTGGTGAGGCGCTCGACCTGGTCGCGGAAGCCGGCGACCTCCGTCTGTGCCTGCGAGAGCTCCGCCGCAGCGGTGGCCAGGCGGACCTCGCGCGCGATCACGTTCACGGCGCGCGCCTGCGCGCTCAGGGAAATGGCATCGTTGGCGCCCTGCGCTAGCGCAGCTTCGATCAGCGCTTCATCCACGATGTCCGCGACCAGCAAGGTGGAGGCGGAGGGTGCGTACTGCTCACTCCAGCTCAGCGTATCGCGCAGCTGGTCGGCCTCTAGGACGAGTATGGTCGCCGGGAGAGGCTCGGGGAGGCGCTCTTCGGGCAGGGACTCCGCATCGGCGATCCAGTGGCAATGCGCCTGCGTGCCGGAGGAGATCATCAACGACTGAATTCGCTCCAGGTCGTCCTGGTTCGGCGTGATGATGAAGACGTTGGCATTGGAGAGCTGATTCACTGAGTCCTCGCGACGCAGACACGGCAATGGGGCGGCGAGCCAGATGCCTTGTACCCTGGGGGGCCGAGCGCGCTGCACCCAGCACGCTGAATTCTGCGGAGAAACGCGCCGACGCGGCCGCGACGCTGTTCACACGGAGTGCCTACCCTGGCAAAGCCGTCTACTGGTTCTCGTTGTGGTGACGGCCACTCGTCCTTTTTAAGTAGCCTACCCCAACCCGTTCCGAGATTGACAGATGGAATATGGAAAGCGCGTGCGTCTCCTCCCAGCGACGCTCAGCGTGGAGATGCCATGGGCGATCGCCTATGATTGCGCCCTTCCAAACTGCTCCCCAGGGCGCCGACAGGTACCGCAATGGCCAGCTACAGCACCAACGAGTTTCGTTCCGGCTTGAAGATCCTCATCGACGGTGACCCCTACGCCATCGTCGAGAACGAATTCGTCAAGCCGGGCAAGGGCCAGGCCTTCAATCGAGTAAAGGTGCGCAACCTAAAGACCGGGCGGGTCACGGACCGCACCTGGAAGTCGGGGGACTCCGTGGAAGCTGCCGACGTCATGGAGACGGATATGCAGTACCTCTACACGGACGGCGAATTTTGGCACTTCATGGTGCCAGACAACTACGAGCAGTACGCCGCCGACGCCAAGACGGTGGGAGACGCCGCCCAGTGGCTGAAGGAAGAATCCGTCTGCCAGATCACGCTGTGGAATAACGAGCCGCTCGCCGTCGCTGCTCCCAACTTCGTGGAGATGACGATTACGCAGACCGACCCGGGCGTGAAGGGTGATACGGCTCAAGGCGGTACCAAACCCGCCACGCTGGAGACCGGCGCCGTGGTCCGCGTGCCGCTGTTCGTTGAGCAGGGTGAGATGATCCGCGTGGACACGCGGACGGCCGAGTACGTCTCACGCGTCAAGGAGTGACCGACTGCGCGGCGCCGCTGCGTCCCTGGTCGCCGAGCGCTAGCGCCGCTGCGATACGGGCTCGGGCGTCCCTCTACCGATCGCTGCGCGCGTTTTTCGCTGCCCGCGAGGTGCTGGAAGTCGACACGCCTATCCTCTCGAGGGCGAGCGGCACCGATCCCGCCTTAGCGCCGCTCGCGGTACAACGCTGCGCCGGCCGCCCGGCCTGGCTGCACACCTCGCCCGAGTTCGCCATGAAGCGCTTGCTCGCGAGCGGGATCGGCGACATCTACCAGCTCTGCCACGTGTTCCGCGACGATGAGTGCGGACGCCACCACAACCCCGAGTTCACCATGCTCGAGTGGTATCGCCTCGGCTACGATCATCATCGCTTGATGGACGAGGTGGATGCGCTCCTGCACGCCGTAGTCCCGCCCGCCCGCCTGCAACAGCCCACCGTGCGCACGACTTTCCATGCTGCCGTCGCCGATGCCACAGGCCTCGATAGCGACATGGCCACCGCGCGCGAATTTCGCGACTGCCTGGCATCGGCCGGGGTGCCCGTGCCAGAGGCATGTCTGGATGATCGCGAAGCGCTCCTGGATCTAGTGTTGGGCGATGTGGTGGGGCCGACGCTAGGAGAGGGGGGCCCGGTGATGGTGTACGACTATCCCGCCAGTCGCGCCGCACTCGCGAAGGTGCGCCCGGGCACGCCAGCGCGTGCCGAGCGCTTCGAGGTCTACTTGAGAGGGATTGAGCTAGCTAATGGTTTTCATGAACTGACCGACAGCGAAGAGCAACGCCGTCGCTTCGTGGCGGAAAGTGCCGCGCGGGAACGCGCTGGCCTTGCCGCCTTGCCTATCGACGAAGCGTTGCTCGCCGCGCTCGAGCGCGGCTTGCCAGCGTGCGCGGGTGTCGCCCTTGGCGTGGATCGCTTGCTGATGCTGATGCTTGGTGTAGCTCACCTCGATGAGGTGTTGGCGTTTCCCCTGAGTCGCGCCTGAGTTGCGCACGCCCTATCGAGAGGATGCCGCCCCATGGCTTCGACAGATCTAGCCGCCGTTGACTACGAGACCCTCGCCACGTCCTTGGACGCCCTCCTCGGCACGGAGAACGACTCGGTCGCGAACGCGGCCAACACCGCTTCGCTTCTTTTCCACGCCCTGCCGGCGGTGAACTGGTTGGGCTTTTACTTCACCCATGAGGGGGGTGCGGGCGAGGCCCCTCAACTCGTGCTGGGACCCTTTCAAGGAAAGAGCGCTTGTGTGCGCATCGACTGGGGGCGCGGCGTGTGTGGTACGGCGGCCCGTACCGGCAGCACCCAGCGGGTGGCCGACGTGCACGCATTCGAGGGGCATATCGCCTGCGATCCGGACTCCCGCTCGGAGGTGGTGGTGCCGCTGATCGATGGGCACGGCAAGGTCGTGGGGGTGCTCGACGTCGATAGCGCCGAGGTCGATCGCTTCGATACCCGCGACCAGCGAGGCCTGGAGGCCTTGGCGGCGGTGTTCATGAAGCGCTGGCCGGGTCAGCTCTGATCGGCTAGGCGCTTCAGCACCACGAGATCCGCGCGCACGACGTCGGCCACGAGCGGAGGCGGGGGATTGAACACGGCGGCGATGCGCCCGAGCGGGTCCACCACTAGCACTGCCGCCGAGTGGTCCACCGTGTAGGCGCCGCTATCCCCGAGGGGGACCTTGCCGTAGGCGATGGCGACGGCGGCGGCGAATTCGGCGATCGCCTGCGCGCTGCCGGTGACGCCCACCACGTCCTCCCCGAAGCGCGCTACGTAGGCTGCCATGCGCTCGGGCGTATCTCTTTCTGGATCCACGCTAACCAACACGATTTGCGCCGCCGGTGTGTCATCTGGTGATGCCGGCGCGACCGCCCGCGACAGCAGGCTCAGGGTTAGGGGGCATACGTCGGGACAGTGGGTGAAACCGAAGAAAAGCAATCGCCAACGACCCAGTAGATCGTCGCCGGTGAAGGGTGTTCCCTCATCGTCGGTCAAGGCGAAGGCGGGCAGGGGGCGGGGTTGTGGATAGGCGGTGGCCATCGCGAGGGTGTCGGCGGGCGTTGCGGTCCAGCGGGAGAGCGTAATGCCGGCGGCTACGGCTAGGACGCTGAGGAAGATCAGGCCGGTTCTTTGCATCTCGGGGGGGTTCTTTGTCGCTCGCGGTGGGGCGGCGGGGGCCTCGGGGCAGACCGCCGGCGGTCGCCAGGTATGATACTCCGCAAACGCGAGCCTATCGCTCGGCGTTTTTGGCGCGTGACAACGAGAGACCGCATTGATGAACGACGCTCATGCCCACGATCTGCAACAGGTAGCGCAAGTGCTGCGCACTGGGCTCGATTTACTGCGCTACGCGGTGAGCCGCTTCCACGCCGCTGAACTGCATTTCGGCCATGGCACGGATAACGCGATCGACGAGGCGCGGCTGCTCGTCTGCCACGCCCTCGACCTGCCGTGGGAGGCACCCGATCTGTTGCTCCAGGGCGCTCTGCTGGAGCATGAGAGGCTGCGCGCGCTTGCGCTGATCGAAGAGCGTGTGGAGCGCCGTTGCCCGGCACCCTACCTCACCGGCGAGGCCTGGTTTGCCGGGTTGCGATTTCTCGTCGACGAACGGGTGATCGTGCCTCGCTCTCCGGTGGCCGAGCTCATCGAGTGCGGCTTCTCGCCGTGGATTGGCGAGCCTGAACACGTAGGCGCTGTGCTCGACCTGTGCACGGGAAGCGGCTGCATCGCTGTGGCGTGTGCCTACGCCTTCCCCAACGCTCAGGTGCACGCGGCAGACCTAAGCGAGGACGCGCTGGACGTTGCGCGCGCTAACATCACAGCCCACGACCTCGAGGCACGCGTTCACGCTGTGCACTCGGACCTGTTGGACTGCCTGGGCGAGCAGCGCTATCAGCTCATCGTCTGCAATCCACCCTACGTAGCGGCGCAGGAGCTGTCGGGCCTGCCCGCGGAGTACGCCTGCGAACCCACCATGTCCCTGGCCGGTGGCGAAGATGGCATGGACTTGGTGGATCGGATCCTGCGCGGGGCAGCGGATCACCTGACTGCCGACGGCGTGCTCGTGCTGGAGGTGGGCAATAGCGCTCCTCAAGCGATGGCCCGCTGGCCTGAGCTGCCCTTCACCTGGCTCGAGTTCGAGCGTGGCGGGCACGGCGTGTGCCTACTGCGCGAGCCGGAGTTGCGCGCCCTGGCAGCGACGGGGGGCGCGAGCTGATGGCCGGCAACTGCTTCGGGCAGGCCTTCACGGTCACGACTTTTGGCGAGAGTCACGGTCCCGCTATCGGCGCGGTGGTCGATGGTTGTCCACCGGGCCTGGCCCTAGGGGAGGCCGACCTTCAGGTCGATCTGGACCGGCGTCGCCCCGGCACTTCGCGCCACGTCACCCAGCGCCGCGAGCCAGACCGCGTGCGTATCCTGTCTGGCGTGTTCGAAGGGGTGACCACCGGCACTTCCATCGGCTTGCTGATCGAGAACGAAGACGCCAGATCCAAGGATTACAGCAAGATCAAGGAGCTGTTCCGCCCCGGTCACGCGGATTACACATACCTGCAAAAATATGGCCGTCGTGACTACCGCGGTGGCGGTCGTTCCTCGGCGCGCGAGACCGCCATGCGGGTCGCCGCCGGTGGCATCGCCCGCAAGTACCTACGCGAGCACTCGGGCGTGGAGATCTACGGCTGGTTGGGTCAGCTCGGTCCCCTGCCGCTCGATTGTCCTCAACCTGAGACGGTGAACGACAACCCGTTTTTCTGTGGAGATCCATCGCGCGTCGCCGAACTCGAGCAGTTTATGGATGCGTTGCGCAAGGATGGTGATTCTGTCGGTGCGCGGGTGAACGTGATCGCCAAGGGTGTCCCGCCAGGCTTAGGCGAGCCCGTGTTCGCCAAGCTCGACGCGGACATCGCCTCGGCGATGATGGGCATCAACGCCGCTAAGGGCGTCGAGGTGGGGGACGGCTTCGAGGTCGTCGAGCAGCGCGGCACAGCGCATCGAGATGCGCTAACACCGAACGGATTCACCAGTAATCACGCGGGCGGCGTGCTCGGTGGCATCTCCTCCGGCCAACCCGTGCGCGTGAGCGTGGCGATAAAGCCTACCTCCAGCATCCGCTTGCCGGGGCGTACGGTCGATACCCAGGGAGAGGATGCGGAGATCCGCACCCACGGGCGCCACGATCCCTGCGTGGGCATTCGGGCTGTCCCCATCGCCGAGGCCATGCTGGCCCTGGTGCTGATGGACCATCTGCTCCGGCATCGGGGTCAGAACGCGGGGGTCGAGCCCCCGATGAAGCCCATCCCGGGCCAGACTCCGGATACCTGAGGCCGCTCAACCCCTTACTGAGGATCCTGGCGCGATGGATGTGACCCAGTTGTTAGTTTCGGTGTGCGCCGTGCGACACCATAACGCCCGTTTGCCCGGGACTTGCCTATGAGCCGCGCATTGCACGTCGCCGTGGTCGGCGCTACCGGATTGGTGGGGCGCACGATGCTGTCGATTCTGGAGGAGCGATCCTTCTCCAGCGGGCGCATTGTGCCCGTGGCCAGCGCACGCTCGCGCGGCCGGCGGCTGACGATTCGCGGTGAGCAGGTGACGGTGGAAGTGCTCGAGGAGTTCGACTTCGCCGGCATCGATATTGCGTTGTTCTCGCCCGGCGGTACGGTGTCCGGGGAGTACGCGCCGAAGGCGGCAGCGAGTGGTTGTATCGTCATCGATAACACCTCCCGATTTCGCTACGACGACGATGTGCCCCTGGTGGTGCCTGAAGTGAACGGCCATGCGATAGCGGAGTGTCGGCAACGCAACATCATTGCTAACCCGAATTGCTCGACGATCCAGATGGTCATGGCCCTGCAGCCGATCTACGCGAACGTGGGCATAGCGCGCATCAACGTGGCCACCTATCAGGCGGTCTCGGGCGCAGGACAGTCGGCGCTGGCGCAGCTGGCGCACCAGGCGGAGGCTGTCGTCGCGGGGCGACGACCCGAGGAATCGGTGCCGTTGGCGTTCAATGCAGTGCCACAGATCGATGTGTTCCAGGACAACGGGTACACGCGGGAAGAGATGAAGATGGTGTGGGAGACGCGGAAGATCCTCGGCGACGAGCGCATCGCCGTGAACCCCACGGCGGTGCGGGTGCCGGTGCACTACGGCCACAGCGAAGCGATCCACTTGGAGACGCTCGAGCCCGCGGAAATCGAGCAGGTGCGTGACTGGCTGCGGGTGGCCCCTGGCGTCGAGCTGATCGATGACCGGGCCGGCGATTTCCCCACCGCCTGGAGCCACGCCGCGGGCCGCGATCCCGTGTACGTGGGGCGTGTGCGGCGCGATCTGACGCACCCGCGCGGCATCGACATGTGGGTGGTATCGGACAACGTGCGCAAGGGCGCCGCCCTCAACAGCGTTCAAATCGCTGAGGTTTTGGCCGATTCCTACTGGTAGACTATAGTTAAATAACTCTCTTCACAGGGATTGTGAACAGTTGCGGACCCGGCGGGAACGTCACCGCTGCCGTCCCCTAGGCCCTGGCGCTCGCGTCGGGGCCACAAGCAGATCCGGGCGTTCGGGAGTAACCATGGCGCGTGTTTGCAAGCTCTTGTTAGGGACGGTGCTCACTGCACTGTCGGGGACCGCCGCAGCGTTGGGTCTGGGGGACATCACCCTCAACTCAGGGCTCAACCAACGACTCGATGCTCAGATCGAAATCGTCGCTGCCCTTCCCGGTGACCTCAATGAACTGGAAGCCACGCTCGCCTCACGCGAGCTGTTCGACCAGTACGGCATCGATTACCCACAGTTTCTGACCACGCTCACCTTCCAAGCCACGCGCACCGCGAATGGCGAAGACGTGCTGCAGGTCCGCTCTGACCAGCCGATCACCGAGCCCTTCGTCACTTTTCTGGTGGAGGCCAATTGGCCGCGCGGTCGCCTCTTGCGCGAGTACACGGTGCTCCTGGATCCCCCCACCTTCTTGCCAGGTGAGGCCGATACGGGTGTCGCGCCAGCGGTCAGTGGCGGCGGAAGTAGCAGCGCGAGCAACGGCGGCATCATCGGCGGACCGACGCGTTCCTCGCGCGCGCCAGCCACCTCATCGCCTCCACCCGTCGCGCCGCCCGGTCGCGTGAGTGGCAGCTCGTCGTCGAGCAGCCGCGGGAGCAACGGCATCCAGGCCGGCACCGAGTACGGTCCCGTGCGACGCGGCGAGTCACTCTGGAAGATTGCGGCGCGAGCGCGGCCGAATGGTGCCAGCCTCAACCAGACCATGATGGCGATCTACCGCCAAAACCCCGATGCCTTCCTCGGCAACATGAATCTGCTGCGCCAGGGCTCCACCCTGCGCATTCCGACCGCCGACACAATTCGTGGCGTCAGCACCGGTGAGGCCGCCGCCACCCTAGTGGCGGACACAGCGCGCTGGCGCGGCCAACCGGCCTCGCCGCCGCCGCTGGCCGCGCCCACTGGGCCTAGCGGCAGTTCGGACGCCAGCACAGCCACCGCGTCCGCGCCGGGATCTGTCACGCCGGAGCTCCAGCTGGTGGCTCCCAATGGCGATACCGCCGGTTTAGCGCGCGATTTGGACACGGCCCGCGAGCAAAACCAAGCCTTGCAGCAGACGGTGAAGGAGCAGCGCGAGCAGCTTGAACAGGCCCAGGAGCGCCTACGGGTGCGCGACGAACAGTTGGCCGAGCTAGAGCGCCAGCTGCGCGAGGCGGGCGCGGATGGCGCGAACCTCGCCTCCGTGCCCGAGATGAGTGAGCAGGATGATGGCGCGCGCACGACGCCGGGCGCCACCCTCGATACGGGTGCCGGTCTTGGCGATGCAGACGCAGGCGGCGCGAGTGAGGGCGAGGGCTCCGCGCCACCGGGCGGGGAGGCCGCCCTGGCTGAGCTGGTCGACGACGCTGCCAACGATGGGGTCGTAGGTGACGCGGACGACACGGTAGCTGGCGCGGCCGGTGAAGACGCAGTGGCAGAGCAAGCCGCAGCGCCACCTGCGGCCGACACCACTGTGGCCGAAACGCAGGCCTCGAGCCGCGACGCGGCGACCAAGGTCGTGACGACGCCGCCCGAGGCTTCTGGCGGGCCCTTGGACTTCATCTTTGGGCTGCTAGGTAATCGATTCCTTTGGCTCACCTTCGGCCTTGTAGCTCTGTTAGGTGCGGTCGCGGTCTTCCTTCGCAACCGAGTCAGCGGCGGCGATGAGGCGCTCGATGAATTGAGCGCCTTCCCCGAGGACGACGTCGACCTCGATGCCACCCTCGCCACCACCATGGGCACTACCGGCGCTACGCCCCTGCCGGGGGTCGACGGCGATCGCAGCTTCACGACTACGATCGATACGGAACTGCCCGGTGATGACCAGGAGCTGGCCCGCACCGCATTGGTCGATCCTGCCGTGGAGGATACGGCGCAGGTCAGCATCGCCCAGCCGATGGAAGTCGGCGAATTCAGTGATACGGGCCAGTTCGAGGCGGTGGGGACTACGAGTGCGAGCACGACCACCTCGGCGAGTACGCCGCTGCACGAGCCGACCCAGCTGATCGACATCGGTGACGGCGGCGAGGACGGCAACGACCCGATGTCGGAAGCTGATTTCCACATGGCCTACGGCTTGTTCGATCAAGCGGCTGACTTGATCAACAAGGCGCTGGAGACGGAGCCCGATCGGAAGGACCTACAGGCCAAGCTTCTGGAGATTTACTTCGTCTGGGGCAACAAGGACGCCTTCCGCGAGGCGGCCGAACGTCTTAAGCCGTCCCTATCCGATGCTGAGGGCGGCTGGGAGAAATTCGCCATCATGGGCCGGCAGATCTGCCCCGACGACGATCTCTTTGCCACCGAGGGCGGCGATAGCGCGGGCGCGGTGGCGGATCTCGACGTCGGTCTGCAGACTGCCTCGACGCCTCAGGACCTGAGCCTCGACAGCGCCTCGACGGGCGATGACGACGTGCTGGACATCGGTCTGGACGAACTGCCCGAGGTGCCCGAGTTTGGCGCCGAGGATGAGTTGCAGGCCCTCGTCGCGGATGGCACAGATGGCTCGAGCGCCGATGGCGCCCTGGACATCGATCTCGACTTGCCGCCCCCCCTGCCGGACGCGGATGAGGAAGACACGGAGGTCAAGCTCGAGGATATCGGGGTGCCGGAGGTGAACGTCGATGAGACGACGCTCGGCGCGGATGGGGATCTCGAGCCCGACGAAGAACTCACCGAAATCGCGCGCAAGCTGGAGGAGCGCATGGCGCCGGCTACCGATGGGGCCGACCATCTCGATCTGTCCCTCGACTTGGGGCAGACGATCGCGCCCGAGGCGCCGCCAGAAACGAGCGTACGCCTCGACATGGACGAGGAAGACGATGGCTTCGGCGATTTCTTCGCGTTCACCGGCGTCGTAGACGAGAGCGACCTCTCCAAGGAGCAGGATGCCCCGCCGGAGGAGCACGTACTCGATGCCAGCGGAGACTTGCTGGGGCTCGCAAGTACGGGCGAGTTCAAGATCGAACTGCCAGAGGAGGACAACTCGCCCTTCGAAGTGACCGAGGAGCTGCCGCAGGGCGACGTCACGGGCAAGAACCTGACCCTTGGCGATGGCGGCAGTGAAGGCGATACCGAGCAGCAGCCTGCCTTCGAGCTGCCTGGGGGCCTCTCCCTCGGGGATGAGACCCAAGAGGGGTTCATGCTGCAGCCAGTTGACGATGACTCTCCGGATGCCGCGGAAAACACGGCGCTAATCTCCGCCGCTACCATGATCGGCCCAGATGGACTTGCGGGCAGCGAGAGCACCGTGGAGACGCCGCTAGTCGGTGACGATGAACTCTCCGAGTCCAGCGTGGCACCGACGATCCAGATGCCGATCGCCCCCGAGGTGAGTAGCACGGCCGAGACCGTGAGCGCCCAAGTGCTCGATCTACGAGCGCACGTAGGAGAGGGGGGCGATGGCGATGAGACCACGCGCGTGCCGGCCAGCCAGATCGCGTTCCCAGAGGCGGACGACAACGCGCTCGATGAGGTGGGCACCAAGCTGGACCTGGCCCGCGCCTACATCGACATGGGCGATGCGGAGTCTGCCCGCAGCATCCTCGAAGAGGTGGTGCAAGAAGGCAGCACCGAGCAGCGCGACGACGCGAATACTCTTCTGAGTTCGCTCGGCTGATCGGCAAGGGGCTCTCACCGAATGGGCCGCGCCGAGCGTACGCCGGCGCGGCTGACTTGCTCCCTCCCTCGATGTAGCGCTGTGGCTAGGATCGCCGTGGGCGTCGAGTACGACGGCGCCGACTTCTACGGTTGGCAGGTACAAAAGGACGGTCGCAGTGTGCAGGCTTGCCTCGAGCAGGCGGTGAGTCTCGTAGCTGACGAGTCGGTGCGCGTGCACTGCGCCGGTCGAACCGACACGGGCGTTCACGCCACCGCTCAGGTCGCCCACTTCGATACTCGTGCCCACCGACCGGAACACAACTGGATCCTGGGTATCAACAGCGCCCTACCGCGCGACGCGGCAGTCACCTGGGCGCTGCAGGTAAGCGGTGAGTTCCACGCTCGCTTCAGCGCCGTCGAGCGCGCCTACAGCTACTTGATCCTCTGCGATCGCGCGCGCACGGCCCTCTATCGAGAGCGGGTCTGTTGGCGACCGGGTTCCCTGGACGGCGAACGGATGGACCGCGCCGCCCAAGCCCTAGTGGGGACCCACGACTTCAGCGCCTTTCGAGCGGCGGGCTGCCAGGCCAAGTCCCCGATTCGCACGGTGCACTCGCTACGGGTGCAACAGCGTGGCCCGTGGCTGCGCATTGACGTGCGGGCGAACGCATTCCTCCAGCACATGGTGCGCAACCTTGCGGGCGTGCTAATGGCCGTGGGGGCGGGGGAGGCGGAGCTCGACTGGCCGGCGCAGGTGTTGGCCACCCGAGACCGCACGCGCGGCGGTATGACTGCCCCGGCAGCGGGTCTGTACTTGGTCGATATCCACTACCCGCCCCCCCATCGATTGCCGCCCGGCGTTCCTGTTCGCTTGGGGCCGTGGGCGAGTGGAGATTCTGTCGGCCCGCACACAAAGCTTGTATGATCTGACGCTTTGTTTCGCGGGCGTTTTGCGCCCGCGCTAGTCGATCCCCAGCGTAGCGGACGGCACTGTGTCACCAGTGAGGAAGACCCAAGAATGAGTTGGATTGAGCGGCTCATGCCCTCCCGTATCAAGACGCGCGGCCGCACCCGCTCCGTTCCCGAAGGCCTGTGGACCAAGTGCCCTAGCTGCGGCGCCGCGCTGTACCGCGCCGAGGTTGAGCGTAACTCTCACGTCTGCCCAAAGTGCGCTCACCACATGCGAGTGGGGGCAAGATCGCGCCTGATGCAGTTTCTCGATCCGGAGGGCCACCAGGAGATTGGGGCCGAGCTCGAACCTAGCGATCCTCTGAAGTTTCGCGACAGCAAGCGCTACAAGGATCGGATCACCGCCGCGCAGCGGGCGACCGATGAGAAGGACGCTTTGATCGCCATGCGCGGCAGCCTGGACGGTATTCCCGTGGTGGCGTGCGCCTTCGAGTTCTCCTTCATGGCCGGTTCTATGGGCTCCGTGGTTGGCGAGCGGTTCTTTCGCGCCGCCGAGGTCGCGCTCGAGCACCGCGCGCCGCTGATCTGTTTCGCCGCGAGCGGTGGTGCGCGCATGCAGGAGGCTCTCCTGTCGCTCATGCAGATGGCGAAGACCAGCGCCGTGTTGGCGCGGCTTGCGGAGAACGGCGTGCCGTACATCTCTGTCTTGACTGACCCCACGACGGGCGGCGTCTCGGCGAGCTTGGCCATGCTCGGAGATGTCAACGTGGCGGAGCCTAAGGCGCTGATCGGCTTCGCCGGGCCCCGCGTCATTCAGCAAACGGTGCGTGAGACCCTGCCCGAGGGTTTTCAGCGCAGCGAGTTCCTCCTTGAGCACGGCGCCGTCGACATGATCGTGGATCGTCGCCATATGCGCGCTGAGCTCGCTTCGCTGCTGTCCAAGCTCACGGGGGCAGCGGCGCGGCCTGCCATCTTGGATGCGGAGGATGCTGCCGTAGCGACGGCGACTCCGGAGGCGACCGCCGCCGAAGGCGAGGATGGGGCGCCAAGCAGCCCGCAGGCGGCCGGCGAGCAGCGTGACGGTGGCGCTGAGGGTCGCATTGACGGTTAGTGCTTGTTCCCGACAACCACCGGCTGACGCGAGCGTAGGCGAGTGTTGAACAGGTCGACGCCGCTGGCGCAATGGCTCTCGGCCATCGAACAGCGCCATCCGACGGCCATTCAGCTCGGCTTGGATCGGATCGGTCGCGTTCTCGACCGCCTTGAGCTCAGACAGCCCCGAGCCACCGTGATCACCGTGGCAGGCACCAACGGCAAGGGATCTACGGTGGCCTTTGTCGAACGCATCTACGGCCAAGCAGGGCTGCGCACGGGCGCCTACACCTCGCCCCATCTACAGCGCTTCAATGAGCGCGTTCGGGTGCTTGGCGAGGAGGTCGATGACGCAATCCTGTGCGAGGCCTTCGCTGCGGTCGAGGCGGCGCGCGGCGCCAATGAGCTTACCTACTTCGAGTTCGCCACGGCCGCGGCCCTGCTTGTTTTCTCTCGGGCAGAGCTCGACGTGATCGTGCTCGAGGTCGGCCTCGGAGGGCGCCTAGACGCCGTGAACGCCGTTGACGCCGCCGCGTCGGCGGTGGTCACCGTAGCGCTCGATCACACCGAATGGCTGGGCGATACGCGCGAGCATATCGGTTGGGAGAAGGCACACGTCTATCGCGCCGGCGCGCCCGCCGTGTGCGGTGACCCCGATCCGCCGCAGCGCTTGCTCGCCCATGCGAAGAGTATCGGCGCGCCGGTGCAGGTGGCAGGACGGGACTACCGCTGGAAGCACCGGGGCGAGACATGGGACTTCTACGGGGCTTGCGGCGCTCTGTGCGGCCTTCCACTGCCGGCTGCGAGCGGGGCCTTCCAGTTGCACAACGCCTCTGTGGCGCTGAGCCTCGTGCAGTCATTGCAGGGCGAGCTGCCGGTCCCGGAAGAGGCGATCGTCGATGGGCTGGCGCGGGCCGAGGTGAGGGGACGTCTGCAGCGATGTGAAGGCCCCGTGACCTGGATTTTCGATGTCGCCCACAACGTTCAGGCGGCGCAGGTGCTGGCGAGTGCGCTGGAGCAGGGAGCCAGCGACGAGCCGGGGAGGACCCTAGCGGTCTTCGGTATGATGCGGGACAAGGATATCGAGGGCGTGGTTCAAGCGCTCACGGAGCTAGTGGACGAGTGGTGGATGGCGAGCTTGCCACCCCCGAGGGGCGTGGCTGGCGACACCCTGGAAGCGGCTGTGCTCGATGTGGCACCGAACGTCGGGGGCTGCACGCATGTTTGCACTACCGTGGAAGGGGCCTGTGAGGCGGTCCACGCGCGAGCGCAGCCGGGCGATCGGGTGGTGGTGTTCGGTTCCTTCTTGACCGTCGGCCCCGGGTTGGCGGCTTACGCGGCGCTGGCAGGGCGCTGAGGCATGCGATGGAACGCCGACAGCAGGAACGCTTGGTAGGCGCCGTGGTGGTGGCCGTAGCGGCCGCCGTGGTGGTGCCGTGGTTGCTCGACGGCTCGCCGGAGCGCTGGGCCGCGGCCGGTCGCCAGCAGCCCTTGGAGCCGGCGCGCATGCAGCGGCACCAGATCGACCTCGGCAAGCCCGCCTCCGCGCCGGCGGTCGCCCAGCCCACGCCTATCCGAGAGGCGCAAGCCGAAGCGCCCCCAGCGCAGGTAGCGACGCCCACCGCGGAGCCCGTGGAAGAGCTGCCGGCGACGACAGCGGCGAACACCGTCTCTGACAGAAAGGAGGCTGATGGCGACAGCCCGGAGCCACCCGTGGCGGAGCCCTCCCGCGTGAGTCAGCCCCTCTCTCAAACTGCCCCGACCCCCGGGCCGCCGTCGCCGGCGGTCGACGCACCCCTTTCCGACGCACCCGCTCCGGCGGGGGTTGATACCGGCTGGTCGGTGCAAGTGGGCAGTTTTCGCGACAAGGGAAATGCCCAGGGACTGGTCGATACGCTTACGCGCAAGGGGTATCGTGCGTTCCTGTCGCGCCACACGCGCAACGGCGTTGTCTGGTACCGGGTGCGTGTTGGTACGGAGCAGACCCGTGCTGCCGCCTTGGATGTCGCCGCGCGCCTGCGTCGAGACGGTCAGGTGGCCGCGCCGGTACGCCATCCGTGAGGCCGTTACCTTTGTTCAAGTCGCGTTCAGCGATGGTCGATGACAATGGCGCCTGCAGCGGTGCGTCGGAGTCTCTTGTAACGCGTCCGATCGACCACATCTCAAGCGCCGTTAGGCGAGGAGAGCTTCGATGATCTTTGTGGATAACATCATCATCGCCGTGATCGCGATTTCCGTGCTCATCGGCTTATTCCGCGGCTTTGTGCCCGAGGTGATGTCGATCGTGGTGTGGGTGGCGGCTGTGTTTCTCTCCTGGCAGTACGCTGACCTCGTCGCGGTCCGCCTGGAACAGCATATAGACTCGCCGGCGTTGCTGACCTGGCTGTCGCGGGCCATCACCTTCGCGGGGGTGCTCATCACCGGCGGCGTCACCACATCGCTGGTCTCCCTCCTGGTGGAGAAGACCGGCCTGTCCGGCACGGATCGCGTGCTCGGGATGGCCTTCGGCTTCGCCCGCGGCGTGCTGGTGGTAGGCGTTTTGGTGATTTTCGCCAATGCGCTGGAATTGCAGCAGGAGAGCTGGTGGGACGAGTCGGTGCTGATCCCCTATGGCGAACGGGTTGCCGGGGTGGTGCTCACCGTGCTGCCCGAGGACGTCAGCGCCAGGCTCCCCGAAGCCGTGCAACAGATGGAGGAGGCGGCCGATGTGCTCGGCAACGCCACCGATGCGGCCGAGGCCTTGGAAGAGGCGGCTCGAGAGCGGCTCGAGGCGATAGAGGACGCGACCAACTAGCGCTGCGGGCGTACAATCAGCTAACGGGACGGCAGGAAGGGCGTTATGTGCGGTGTAGTGGGGATCGTCGGCCGGCGGCCGGTTAATCAGATCATTTACGACGCGCTGACCGTGCTCCAGCACCGCGGTCAAGATGCCGCCGGCATCTGCACGATCGACGACGAGGGCTACCTCAGGGCGCACCGTGGCAACGGGCTGGTGAAGGACGTCTTCCAGCATCGCGAAATGGTGGATCTGGCCGGCGAGGTCGGCATCGGCCACATCCGCTACCCCACGGCGGGCGGCTCCAGCGCCGATGAGGCTCAGCCGTTTTACGTCAACAGCCCCTACGGCATCTGCCTTGCTCACAACGGCAATCTCACCAACCTCGCCGAACTCAGCCAAGCCCTCATGCGCCAGGATCTGCGGCATCTGCGCACGGGCTCGGACTCCGAGGCCTTACTGAACGTCTTGGCGCAGGAGCTGGTCACGCGCGCGCGGCCGACGATTGCCCCGGAAGACGCCTTTGCCGCCGTCCGTTCCGTGCACAAACGCTGTCGGGGCAGCTACGCAGCGGTGGCGCTGATCACTGGCCACGGAGTACTCGGTTTCCGCGATCCCCACGGCCTGCGCCCCTTGGTGCTCGGCAGCCGCAAGACCAGCGAGGGGTCGGAGTACATGATGGCGTCGGAGAGCGTCGCCCTCGACATCTGCGGCTTCGAGCTCGAGCGCGACGTGCGTCCCGGCGAGGCCGTGTTCATCGATATGGCCGGGCGCCTACACGCCGAGGACTGCACTGAGCAGGCGGTCGAACACACGCCGTGTATCTTCGAGTATGTCTATTTCGCACGCCCCGATTCGATCATTGATGGCATCTCCGTCTACCGGGCGCGCATGCGCATGGGCGAGAAGCTGGCGGACAAGATCGCCCGCGAACGACCCGATCACGATATCGACTGCGTGATTCCCGTGCCCGACACCAGCCGCACGGCGGCGCTGGAGGTGGCACAGACCCTCGGCGTGAAATACCGCGAAGGCCTAGTCAAGAACCGCTACGTCGGGCGCACGTTCATCATGCCGGGCCAAGAGATTCGCAAGAAATCTGTTAGGCAAAAGCTGAACACGATCGACCTCCAGTTCCGCGACAAGACGGTGCTGTTGGTGGACGACTCCATCGTTCGCGGCACCACTTCACGTCAGATCATCGAGATGGTGCGCGAAGCGGGCGCAAAGCGTGTGTACTTCGCGTCCGCGGCGCCGCCTGTTCGCCATCCGAACGTCTACGGCATCGACATGCCGACGCCCCACGAGCTGATCGCGCATGGTCGCAGCAACGAGGAAATCTGCAAGGCGCTCGGTGCCGATTGGTTGGTGTACCAAGAGCTCGAGGACCTAGTAGATGCGGTGAAGTGGAAGACCTCGCCCGTGCAGGAGTTTGATACCTCCTGTTTCTCCGGTGAGTACGTCACCGGCGACATCACTGAGGAGTATTTGCACTGGCTACACGAGTCGCGCAGCGACGATGCCAAGATCCGCCGCGCACTAGGGCCGACGCCGACGCGATCATCAGCCGCCGCGCCGGGGGATGGTGCCGGGGCAGCTGCTGACACGCCGGCCTTGAGGGGAGTGGGCAACGGATGAGCGATGCGGGGCGCCAGGATGGCCGACCGAGGGGCGATGCTCAGGACTTGGCTGAGCTGACGCGGGGCTTCCTGCGTCGAAAGCAAGAGGAGTTCGTCCCCCTCAGCCGCGGGCCACGGCTCGACCTGGAAGGGCTTGCCAATGCCGCGCATCGCCTGCGCGGGTCTGGCGGCGCCTACGGCTTCGATGTGCTCAGTGAGGTTGCCGAGCGCCTGGAACAGTTCGCCGCCCGCGAACAGCACGATGCGGCCCGCGAGGCCCTCGCCGAACTGCTCGATCTGCTGGAACGTCTCCAGGGCCAGGCCTCCTGAGGCCTCTGCGCTCGGCGGATGCCGCGTCGCAATTCGCGTCGCATCCTGGTATACAATTTAACAATAGGAACCCCAAACATACCGATTGGGTGATGTCTGGCCGGTTCGCGGTCACGGAAAGCACGTAGCGCAAGGGGAGGCGCGATGCGGATCGCCGTACTCGAAGACGACCAAGATCAGTCCGCCATCGTCCGGCACTGGCTCGAGGGCGCTGGCCATTCGTGCAGCGTGCGCGATCGGGGCGAAACCTTCCTGCGTATGGTCTTACACGAGAGCTTCGATCTGCTGCTCATGGACTGGATGCTGCCCGGCGAAGCGAGCGGACTGGAGATCATGCAACGAGTCCGCGAGAGCGGTCGGGACTACACCCCCGTGCTCATGACCACGGCTCGCGACGAGGAATCGGACATCGTCGCCGCCCTAAGCGCTGGGGCCGACGACTACATGATCAAGCCCCTGCGTCGTTCAGAGCTGCTCGCTCGCGTTGGCGCCCTGGTCCGCTTGGCACGCGGTGGCCGCAGCAGTCACGAGCTGCCCGATACCGTTCCCTACGAGATCGATCGGGAGGGTAAGCGCATCAGCCTCGACGGTGAGCAGGTCACGCTTACCCACCGCGAGTTTGACCTCGCCGTGTTTTTGTTCACGAACGCGGGCCGTGCCCTCTCGCGCGGGCATATTCTGGAGTCCATTTGGGGTATGCCCAATGCAGATCTCAACACTCGCACCGTCGATACGCACATGAGCCGCCTGCGCCGAAAGCTCTCCATCGGTGAGGACAACGGCTGGAAGCTCACCGCGATCTACCAACATGGCTATCGGCTCGAGCGCCTATCCTCCGCTGACGAGTCATCGGACGACGCACCGACTACCGCATGATCGCGGTTTCTTTACTCATCGCTCGTGTTGCCCCCAGGGAGTAGCGCCGTGGCATCGCAAGAACAGCAGGTTGAACAGCAGCCCGGAAAGGACGGTCCCGAGGCCGGTCAGCAGATCGACAAGATCCGCGAGATCATCTTCGGCGTCCAGATGCGCGACTACGAAGAGCGCTTCCGGTTGCTGGAACGGCAGCTAACAGACCGCACCGAGCAATTGGGTAAGCAGCTCGCTCAGCGTCTCGAATCCCTCGAGCAACAGATGCGGGCTGACGTGGGTCGACTCGGCGAGCAGCTGGCGAGCGAGGCCCGCCAACGCGGCGAAGAGCGAGACGCCGCAGCTGCTGCCTTGCGCGACGCCGATACGGCGATCAAGGCTCGCCTGGAGGCCGTCGCCAAAGGCGGAAACGAAGACATCGGCGAGGTGCGAGATGTCATTCAGCGCAACAGCGCCGATTTTCACGACGCCTTGATGAACCTCAGCGAACGCCTGGATAGGGCGTTGGCGCAGACGGCGGATACGCTCGAGGACGTGAAGGTGTCCCGCGATGACCTGGCCGGCCTGCTGAGCGATGTGGCCCGCCGCCTGCGGCGAGAGAACGACTCGGACTGAGCCGGTGGTGACGCGCTCGCCGCCGCCCGACCTGACGTCGGCGTCGCAGGAAGAGGAAGCCGAGCGCCGCCTAGAGGCGCTGCGTGAGATTCTCTCTGGCGCCGACCAGCGCCGCCTCGACGAGCTGGCGCGCCGCATCCAGGAGCGCCAGCTGCGCGCGGACGACGTAGCCGACGTCTTGCCCGAGGCATTCGTCCGCGAGTTCGATCGCTCGCCGGCACGCCTCACCGAAGCGGTCCGAAAGCCCATTGAACATACCTTACGCGAGGCCGTGCGCAACGACCCGCGGCCGATCGCCGATGCGATCTTCCCCATCATCGGCCCGGCGATTCGTCGCTACATCACGGCAAGCGTCCGCTCTCTGGCCGAGTCCCTGAGTCGCACTATCGAGCGCGGTCTTTCGCCACGCCGGCAGCTGGCCTGGCGCCTCAAGGCGTGGCGCTCGGGCGTTAGCTTCGGCGCCTACGTGCTGCAGCGGACCTTCGTCTATCGGGTCGAGCATGTTTATCTCATCCAGGCGGGCAGTGGTTTGCTGGTGGCTGAAGCGCACCACGACGAGTCGCCATCCATGGATGGCGATGCCATCTCCGGGATGCTGGCGGCGCTGCAGAGCTTCGTGCTCGATTCCTTTGAGCTGGGCGATGATCGGCGGCTGGAAACCGCCCAGCTCGGTGACTTCACCCTGTGGGCCATCCACGGTCCGCACGCCCTGCTCGCCTGTGCGATTCGCGGCGTTCCCGGCAATGATCTGCGAACGCGCCTGGCATCATCTCTCGACTCCATCCACCTGCGTTTCGCGCGGGAACTCGAGGGGTTTGACGGCACCCAGACGGTGCCGCCGGCGGTGGATGAGGAACTTGATGCCTGCCTGTACCTGCGCCGCGCCGATGAGGATACTGCCGACGGGAAGCGGCGCATCGGCTGGCCCGTTTGGGTGGCGCTCATCGTCCTGGCCGCACTCACCGTGCGTTGGCTAGTGAGCGACATCAATCAGCGCATGGCGATGGAGCGCCTAACGGAGCAGCTCGCCACTACGCCGGGCGTGGTTGCCACTGATGTGGTGCGTGATCGCAAGGTGCTCAGCGTGCACGGGTTGCGCGATCCTCTGGCGCCGACGGTGGCGGAGCTCGCCGCCGCGGCCGAGGTGGGCGGGCTGGAGGTGATCGATGAGACTGAGCCTTACCAATCCCTGGAGCCCGGGCTGGTGTTGCAGCGTTTGAGCCGGGCCCTAGATCAGCCCAGTTCTGTCGAACTGCGCTTGGATGGCAGCGTCTTGCGCGTCGCCGGCGTCGCCGACAGCGAGTGGGTGGACATGATGGATCAGCTGGTGCTGGTGTCGCCGGCGATAGATGAGGTCGACACCTCCCGGTTGCGCGTGTCCGACGAGACCCTTCTCGAGACCGTGCGCCGACTCCTGTCGCCGCCCAGCAAGGTCACTCTGGGCGTGAGCGACGCAGTGCTCGAGGTCGGGGGTATCGCGCCGCTCGCCTGGGCGCGCGAGGCGGTGACGCGTGGCCCGCAGATCGCCGGTCTTCGTGAGGTCGATATCAGTGCCGTGAGGGTGGCCGAGGTGATCGAGGCGGCAAGCCTTGTCGAGCGCATCGGCGATGCGCAGATCTACTTCGCGCGCGGCAGTGCCGACTACCGCGAGGGCGGCGCCGGGGCCGTCGCGACCGCCGCTCAGGATCTGCGTCGCCTGCTTCGCCTGGCGGAGGAGTTGTCGCGCCCCATCGCCATCGTCAGCGTTGGCCACACGGATGGCCTTGGCAGCAGCGATGAGAATCGCACCCTTCGCGAAGCGCGCGCTGCCCGCGTGCGCACGGACTTGGTCGCGGCAGGGGTGCCTGCCGCTGCCGTAGCTGTGCGCGATGCCGGTGACGCGACGACCGAGGATGAGGACTTACGCAAGGCGGAGATTCGGGTGGAGATGGACCTTAGCCCCTACCAGGTAACCCCGGCCCCATGAACGCGGCCACGAAGCACAAGATCTGTTTGCTCGGCGACGTGGGCGTGGGAAAGACCAGCCTGGTGACCCGTTTCGTCCACGGCGGATACTCGGCAGACTACCTCACGACAGTGGGGGTCAAGATCGACACGAAGGTGGTTGAGCCACCGCGCGGCAGCACCGTGAAGTTCGTCATCTGGGATATTGCGGGCACGGAGGCGCTCTCCAGTATCGATCGTACGTATACGCGCGGTGCGTCGGGGTTCTTCCTGGTGGCCGACGGCACGCGCCCCGCCTCCTTGGAGGTGGCAGCAGGACTGCACGACCAACTCGACGATGAACTAAAGGCCTTGCCCTTCGTCCCCATCATCAACAAGCGCGACCTCGCCGCCGAGCTCACCGATGAGTCTATGGCGCGCTGGCGTCAGGCGGGCTTCGGGGCGATCACCACCAGCGCGCGCACGGGCGAAAACGTCGAGTTTGCCTTCGCCCAGCTAGCCATGCAGATCGCCCTGTCGTGAGTACGCTGGACGCGAGCGCGCTGCCGGCGGCGGCCCAGCTACTACACGCGCAACTTCTCACGCAGTGCGGGGAGCGGGGCGTGCTGTGCCTTTCGCTCGACGGTCGCTACGCCGTGCGCGGGTGGCTCGGTGAGCCTTCGCGCTTCGGCTTAGGGGATTTGGTCACAGGCATGGACGTGCGTGCAGGGGCTCCGTACCTGGATCACTTCGAAGATGCGGGCCGGCTAACGCTGCCGTTTGTGAATATCGGCGAGCATCGTGCGGTTCACCTTCACGTGTTGCCCGACAGTGCCGATGAGGGCAAGCCGAGCGACGGTTGGCATGTCCTGTTCGCGGATGCGGACGGCGAACTCGTGCGCGAGCGGGATGTGCAGCAGCGCGAGAATGAGGCGCGCGCCCGCACGCAGCGCCTACAGGGGCGGTTGGTGGAAGCCACCGCTCAGGGGCAACTCTGGCGCGACCAGGCAGAGCAGGCGCGCGCGGCTACCTGGCGCCTCGCCGGGATGCTGTCGCACGAGCTGCGTACGCCGCTGAGCGCCATCGCCGGCTACGCGCGCCTGCTGGAACAAGCGCTCGAGGGGGTCCCTGAGCAGCGCGATCATGCGCGGGTGATCTCGCGCAGCGCTACGCACATCGCGGGCCTCATCGAGGCCACGCTGGAGCAGTACCGGCGTGACAGCGCCGAGGTCTCTGTGCACCCTCAACCCACCGACGTTCGCGCCTTGGTCAGTCACCTTACAGCCTTACTCGCGCCCCTCGCTGCCGATAAGGCCCTAGGTTTCGCCGCCTTCGTAAGTCCGGACCTGCCCGAGCGCTTGCATCTGGATGGTATGCGCCTTCGGCAAATGCTATTGAATCTACTGGGTAACGCGATCAAGTACACGGAAGAGGGCGGCGTGCGCCTCGACGTTCATTGGGAGGACGAGGGGCATCAGCTCGAGCTGGCGGTGGCGGATACGGGGCTGGGAATTCCCCCCGAGCTGCGCGAGCGCGTGTTTCAGCCCTTCGATCGTGCCGGGCGCGAGGGCCAAGACGGTACGGGCCTTGGTCTGCATATCTCCCGGCTGATCGCCCAGCGCATGGGCGGTGGCATCAGCCTGGATGACACGGCGCCCGGTGAGGGCAGCCGCTTCGTCATCCGCATCGTTGCGGACCCCATTGCCATGGGTGCGCCGGCGCAGGTCCTGGACAGCGAGATGGATCTGAATCCTGGCGAAGTGTTGGTAGGGGAGGACGACCCGGACCTCGCCGCCCTCTTCAAGATCTTCCTGAGCCGAGCCGGCTTCAAGGCGACCTTCGTGAGCCGGGCCAGCGCGCTCGTATCGGCGGTGGCTGCGCAGCCGCCGCAGTTGGTGTTGGTCGATCTGAACCTTGAGGATGGTGATGACGGTCTCGCCGCCGCGCGTCGCGTCCGAGCCGATGGCTACGAGGGGGCCATCATCGCCATGAGCGCCACCGATGTGTCGGTTCGCGAGGATGCCCTGGCAGCCGGCTGCGATGAGTTCCTGGTCAAGCCCATTCCGCCGGAGGATCTGCTGGCCTTGATGTTCGAGGTGCTGCGGCGTCGGGCCGCCGCGTAGCGCCCCGTGCCAGATCTTCCGTCCTGCGGGCTACAATGCTGGCAACCGTGAATACACCTGATCTTGGCGCTCTGCTGGCGAACGACGCCGACGTCACCGATCTGCTCGCCTGCGCCACGCCAGCGAGTTGGCTGGAGGCAGCGGCGGGCAATCTGCCCGTGCTGCTCATCGATCACGCCAACTGCGAGAAGAAGGCCGCGTCTACTGCGATGGCCCTGCTCTTTCGCTACCCGGAAAAATCGCAGCTGTGCTACTGGATGTCTCGTCTGGCCAGGGAGGAGCTGCGACATTTCGAGCAGGTCGCGAAGCTCATCGGTGCGCGGAACATTCCCTGGCAACAGGTGCCTGCGTCTCGCTACGCGGAAGGCTTACGCGCCCACGTGCGGGGCCAGGATCCGCACCGCTTGGTCGACATTCTGATCGTGGGTGCACTGATCGAGGCGCGCAGCTGCGAGCGCTTTCAGGCCTTGGCGCCGCACCTCGACGAGGAGCTACGCGCCTTCTACACGGGGCTGTGCGCCGCCGAGCGCCGCCACTTCCAGCGTTACCTGCGACTGGTGCGCGAGGAGGCTGACCGAGAAGCACGCACCATCGGCGAGGGCGTGCTGTGCGAGCGTATCGCTGTGCTCGTAGACGCTGAGCGGGCACTCGTGCTGGCGCCAGATGCGGGGTTCGCTTTCCACTCCGGGGTGCCGAGTGACGCGCAGACCGCCGAGGCGATCTGAGCTAGTCCTAGCGGCGCATCTCCACCAACGCCAAGCCCTCGGGGTCCCAGCGCACCACGCTGCCCTGATCGAACCAGTCGCCGAGCACTACGCGGGTGCCGATCGTTCCGCCCTCAAGGGGAAACTCGTGGATTGCCGGGCGATGCGTATGTCCGTGTAGCAGCAGTTCCACGTCGTACTCGCGCATCGTGGCTAGCACGGTCTGCTGGTTTACGTCCATGATCTCCGACGGCTTGCGTGCGGTGGCAGCCCGCGTCTGTTGGCGAATCTTCTGCGCTGCTGCCGCTCGGAACCTAAAGGGCATCATGCGCATCATGCGCTGCCAGGCGGGATTGCGCACCATGGTCCGAAACTTTTGGTAGTCGATGTCGTCGGAGCACAGGAGGTCGCCGTGCATGAGCAGGATGCGGTAGCCGTAGAGATCGATCACCGTAGGCTCTTTCAGCAGTGTAGCACCGGTGTCCTGACAGAACTGTTCACCCAGGAGGAAGTCGCGATTGCCGTGCATCAGCTGGACGGGCACGCCGGAATCGACCAGGCCGCGGATGGCAGACTTGATTTCCGCGTAGAAGGGCGTGGGATCGTCATCGCCGATCCACATTTCGAACAGATCCCCAAGGATGTACAGAGCATCCGCATCACGTGCCTCTTCAGCCATGAAGGCGAGGAACTGCCCACTCACCTCGGCCTGGCCGGGTTCCAGGTGGAGGTCGCTGATGAACAGGGTCGTGCCGGGCATGAGGATCGTCTAAGCGAAGGCGAACCGACAGGCGCGGTTAGGGCACAACCGTCATCTTCTCGATGATGATGTTGCTTTGGGGTACGTCGCGAGGCATCGGCCCGCGCGGCCCCGTCGGCACCTCGGCGATCGCATCCAGCGTCTCCATGCCCTCGATCACCTGGCCGAACACCGTGTAGCCCCAGCGTCGGGAGCTGGGATTCAGCGCAGGATTGTCGACGAGATTGATGTAGAACTGAGCTGTGCCAGAGTGTGGATCGTTGGTGCGGGCCATGGCGATGGTGGCGCGAACGTTGCTCAGCCCATTACCAGATTCATTAGGTACTGGATCTCGCGTTTCCTTCTGTTTGAGTTCCGTGTCGAAGCCACCGCCCTGGGCCATGAACCCGGGGATGACGCGGTGGAATACGGTGCCCTCGTAGAAACCGTCTTCAACGTACTCCATGAAGTTCGCCACCGTGAGAGGCGCCCGTCGGCCATCGAGCTGCAGCACGAAGTCCCCGTGGGTGGTCTCCACCTTGACCCGAGGGATGGCCATCTGGGCTGTCGCTGTAACAGCGCTTAGGGAGAGCGCTACGGTGGTGGCGAGGGCGGTGAGGGTCGTGCGCAAGCCGGGCATGCGGGCTCCTTTGGTTTGAGTCTAGGACACAGGCCAGCGCTGGATCATACCGTTCGATTCGCGCTAGCCAAAGCGACTCATCAGAGGGTGAAAAACCGTCAGCTAAAGTCCCTGAGGTATATGTCCGGACAACTGAGTTCGAGCTTTCTGGTTGTATCTTCAACAACCCCTTTGATGATGAAGTGGCAGGGGTCCGACGGGCTATCGCCCGAACGGGTGATCCACGTCATTCCTATTTCGGTATTCGCCGCGATTCACCCATATCCGACATCGTGCTGCTCACATAGCGGCCCATAGATCTGCGGCCGACTGCGGGTTCCCCGTGCCCGCCTCGGGGTTCACCTCCAAGGCCAGAGCGGACATTCGTATCGGCAATGCGAGGGCGGGCGAACTCCCGGCGAGCCTGCGACCTAGGAAGCGGCGATCCGGGTGCGTTGCGCACAGACCAGGCATTGCGCTCCTCGTCGAGAGTTGGCTGGGCTTGTCGCCTGCGCCTTATAGCCCCTCGGCGGTCGCCGCGGGCACTTGGGCTTGTGAGTTGGCCCACCGCCTAAGCACGGCCCCGGCGCCAGATGCTCGCCCCGACGATCGAAGGATGGACGAAAAGCAGGCCTTTCCCTCGCGGGTGGGCGACAATATGCCGTCGCCGCCCGGCTCAACGCTCCTTAGCGCACAGCGCGTGGCGAGCGATCATCGACAGGATGAAGAGAAAGCGCCCCGGAAGTCACTGTGCTGAAAATCCACAACAGCCTCACCCGCAAGCTCGAGCCCTTCGAGCCGATGACCCCCGGCAAGGTGGGCATGTACGTGTGCGGCATCACCGTTTACGACTACCTACACATCGGCCATGCACGCATGCTCGCCGCCTTCGACATGGTGTATCGCTACCTGCGCCACCTCGGCCACGAGGTGAACTATGTGCGCAACATCACCGACATCGATGACAAGATCATTCGTCGTGCCAACGAGAACGGCGAGGCCTTCACGGATCTGACGGCGCGCATGATCGAGGCGATGCACCAGGACTGCGAAGCGCTGGGCCTGGAGCGCCCCGTACACGAGCCGCGTGCCACGGACCACATCGACGGCATGATCCAGATGATCCAGCAGCTCGAAGCGAAGGATCTGGCCTACGCCGCCCCCAACGGTGACGTGTACTACCGCGTGAGCGGCTTCGCCGACTACGGCTGCCTTTCTGGTCGCAAGCTCGACGATATGCGCGCTGGCGCTCGAGTGGAGGTGGACGAAGCCAAGGAAGACCCTCTCGACTTCGTGCTCTGGAAGGCCGCCAAACCCGGCGAGCCCTCGTGGGAGTCGCCCTGGGGCGCCGGCCGCCCCGGCTGGCATATCGAGTGCTCAGTGATGTCGACGCGTCTGCTCGGGCGCACCTTCGACATCCACGGCGGTGGCATGGACCTGAAGTTTCCCCACCACGAGAACGAGATCGCCCAAAGCTGCGGTGCCCACGGCGAGCGCTTCGTGCAGATGTGGATGCACAACGGTTTCGTGGAGGTGAACTCGGAGAAGATGTCGAAGAGTCTCGGCAACTTCTTCACCGTGCGCGAGGTGACGCAGGTGTACTGGCCCGACGAGGTGCACTGGCTGATGGTGGCGAGCCACTACCGCAGCCCGATCAACTACTCGGACCAGGAACTCGACGGTGCACGCGCCTGCCTCACACGTCTGTACACGGCGCTGCGCGGTCTGGTGCTTCCCGAGGACGGGAGCGCGGCGAAGCAACTGATCGCCAGCCTGGGAGATGAGCCATACAGCGCGCGCTTCCACGCCGCCATGCAGGAGGACTTCAACACTGCCGGGGCCGTTTCCGTGTTGTTCGACTTGGCCCGTGAAATCAACCGACTGAAGGATGCGGGGGAAAGCGACGGTGCGCTCGCCCATGGGGCGTTGATGAGGCAGTTGGCGGGCGTGCTCGGCCTGCTGCGCGCCTCAGCTGATGAGTGGCTTAAGCGCCCGTCCCAACCCTTGCCTAGGGAGGCTGCCGCGAGCGCCTTGAGCGACGGGGAGGTCGATGCGCTGGTGGCTGAGCGCACGGAGGCACGCAAGGCGAAGAATTTTGCTCGCTCAGACGAGATTCGCGATGAGCTCGCGGGGATCGGCATCGTTTTGGAGGATGGCGCGGGCGGCACCACCTGGCGCCGCCGATGAGGGCATCGCTCGCGGCCGTGGCGCTCAGTCTGCTCATGGCGGCGGCAGCATTTGCGCAGGTCGAAGCGGATGTGCACCTCTCGGAGCCCCTCGCTGAAGGGGTGTGGATGCACGTGAGCTACCAGCAGACCCAGCGTTGGGGGCGCATCCGCTCGAATGGCCTCGTGGTGGCGCGGGGGGACGGGGAAGCGGTGCTCATCGACACCGCCTGGAACGATGAGCAGACAAGCGCGCTGTTGCGTTTGGTCCGCGATGAGCTTGGCCGGAAGGTGGTGGCCGCCGTCAGCACGCACGCCCACAACGACAAGATGGGCGGCGTGGCCACGCTACGCGACGCACACATCCTCACCTTCGCCCACCCCGTGGCCAACGCGCTCGCGCCCGATCGCGGTTTGATGCGCGCAGAGTTCGATCTGGCGTTTGGTGCTGATGGCATGGCTCGCGAACCCCGCCTTGCGCCGGTCGAAGTGCTCTTCCCTGGGGCTGGCCATACGGTGGCCAACCTTGTCGTACACGCGCCCCAGGGCGAGGTGCTGTTCGGCGGCTGTCTGATTCGACCTGGCAGCGCCTTCAACCTAGGCAATACGGCAGACGGCGACGTGCAGGCCTGGGGCGCATCGGTGCAGGCCGCGGCCGAGCGCTTCCCCGCGGCCACCATCGTCGTGCCCAGCCACGGCAAGCCCGGCGGCCGAGAGCTGCTCACGCACACCGCGCGCCTCGCGGAGGCCGCCGTTGCGGGCGATTGACGGTCCCGGCCCCTCGTCCTATCATTGCGAGTCCCGTAGCTGTTTGGCTCGGGCCGAGGCTCGAAAAAAATACGGCGGGGCATGGCGCAGCCTGGTAGCGCATCTGCTTTGGGAGCAGAGGGTCGGGGGTTCGAATCCCTCTGCCCCGACCACGACGACGGCAAGCCAGCGGCGGGGACGGTAACGAGGACGCCAGCGAGTACTCAAGCGCCCGTAGCTCAGCTGGATAGAGCATCGGCCTTCTAAGCCGGCGGTCGCAGGTTCGAGTCCTGCCGGGCGCGCCAACCGCGCACTTCCGCGACGAGTGATCTGGCGCGGACGGACTTCTTGGGGGAGTCCGAGGTAAGTTAAGGTCAATGGTGGGCGTAGCTCAGTTGGTAGAGCCCCGGATTGTGATTCCGGTCGTCGTGGGTTCGAGTCCCATCGTCCACCCCATATTTCGGTAGCGCCGTCCTGGCGGCTACCTACCAGTTTTCCAAACTGGGGCATTAGCTCAATTGGTAGAGCAGCTGACTCTTAATCAGTAGGTTCGGGGTTCGAGTCCCTGATGCCCCACCATTTT
>JBCCWS010000032.1 GCA_039193195.1 Pseudomonadota bacterium | reverse complement strand
TGCTAAACGGCCCACACTAGCTAGGGTCCTGAGTTAGAAGTTCGTTGATGACTTCGCGGCACCTTTTCGCCCCGGAACACGGTGCTCCTCCACCCGGGGGCCCAGCCACGCTCGTCCTCGCGCCGCGCCCAGGGACAAAAACTCGCGTGCGAATTCATCAACGAACTTCCAACTCAGGACACTAGCCACCTGCGGGAGTTGATCAAGCCCCGCCAGTAGGTGGTTGTTCATGAGTCCCTCGACGACACGCGCGATGGCCCCGAAGGGAGCGTCTGAGAAGATTATGGACAACGCGTGAGCGATCCAAAGGTGATGTAGCGCGTCGTCCGTGAGGACGCGTAGGGGTGGTTTCGCTGGCCATGGGGCGCTCTCGATAGAAAGCTATCGTGGGCCCTATCCACGGAGGGCCAACGCCCGGGGATCTTCGTAAGTGCCTAATTTTGCGAGCGAAGGGAGAGGTTATGCACTCTTTCGGCCGGATCTGCTCGGCGAGTCGTTGTCTATTGCAACGGGGCGGTCGCAGTCTGCAAAGCTAAGCGCAGCGCCGCCTCGCCAGGGGAGATTGGCGCTCGCCCGGTGGCCAGCCTCTTCTCCCCCTAAGGACGAGCGATCTCAACGGGCGAGAGCACCTCGGCCCAGTGTCCGCGCGCGCGAAGGCGACAGAGGTTGCCGAACACCCCCGACAGGGTGCGGTTGACGAAGGTGAGCTCGGGGGGAAGCTCGAGGCGGCTCAGTTCGCGCAGGAAGCTGCCGTCGGCATCGAGCACCGTGTCGTAGAGGCGGGAGACCTTGGAGAACCGATAGGGTTCGGGCCCCGCGATGTCCAGGAGTTCCTGCCCGATGGGCTCGACGAGGTGAGCCGGGGCGCGTGCCCCGCTTTTGCGATCATACACACCGAGGGCGTGCAGAGAATGCGGCAGGGCGGCGAGGTCCTGCGCGATACAGTCCCTCAGGATCTGCGCACAGCCCTCGGCGACGGCGGGTTCGACCGATGCCACGCACCCGTGGTCATACACGATCATGGAGCCGTCTTCGCGGAAGGCGAAGTTGCCGAAGTTCGGGTCTGCGTGCAGGAAACGATGCTCGATCAACCCGCGCATGACGAACCTCAGATGCCGCTCACCCCATTGATCGCGCAGTGCGGCATCGTAGCGATCAGAGCAGGCAGCCTGCGCATCTATCCCCGGTTCGTACTCCATCGTGAGCACGCGCTGGCCACTTGCTTGCTCGATCACCTGCGGCACTACGATCGATGGATCATCGGCGTAGAGCGCACTCATGCGAGCGATGTTCTTCGCCTCTTGGCGGTAGTCCAGCTCTTCGAGTAAGCGATCGCGTAGCTCCACCCAGAATGGCTCGAAGTCGATCTCCACCACCATCGCGACCAGTGCGCCTACCAATTTCTTGAGGTTTTTGAGATCCGCCTGGACCACGCGGTCGATATCGGGGTATTGCACCTTCACGGCGACCTCCCGCCCGTCGACCAGCCGCCCGCGGTAGACCTGACCGATGGAGGCTGCCGCTAGGGGCACCGAGGCAAGCTCGGCGAATTGCGACAGCCCCCCGGGAACTTCCGCTTCCAGCACGGTGCGCATGCGATCGAAGGGCACCGGGGGGGCGTCGCGCTGCAGACTCTGCAACACTTCGCAGACCTCCGGCGGCAGCAGGCCCTCGTGCACGCAGAGCATCTGCCCGACCTTCATGGCGGCGCCTTTCATCTCCCCGAGCGCTTGCGATACGCGCATGGCGTTCGCCACGAAATTCTCCGTGCGACGCACCTGGGCGACGGGGCTCGACAGGGCGAACCCGAGGGCCCTTTCAACGGCGAGAGATGTTGAGACGCGGGTGGCGACTGAGCCGATTCGGAACAGGCGGCCGATAGGCGACGTGGTCAGCGGACGGGGGGCGTTGTTGTGCATGGCAGGAAGCTACCGCACGCGAGAGCGTCGTGTCTGCGCTCCACACCACGTGCCATCGCTTACGTGGTCGGCGCAGCGCATGAGCGCTACCAAAGTCATGGCTACAGGTCCCGGAAATGGGACGGACGCCGCATTCGAGACTGGGCATTGGTGCACAATCGCGCGTCGTCGACACCCGAATGGCAGGGGAGAATCCGGTGATGAGGTGCACGGGTCGAGGAAGTTCGCAGCCCGCCGGGAGGGCGCTCCTTGCGGTGACGATCCTGGGGCTGGCAGCTAGCTGCGCCGATGAAGGGGCACCCGAGCCGATGTCTCGCGCCCTCGAGGCTGAGGAATACGGACGCTACCGCGAGGCGATCATCGAGCTGCGCAACGCCGTGGCGATCGATCCGCGTGATGCGCGGACGCGCTACCGCCTGGGCGCCGCCGCGCTGACCCTCGGCGATGCCGCGACCGCCGAGAAGGAACTGGCGCGCGCCCGTGAACTCGGCTTCGATCAGCAGGCCACGATTGCGAAGATGGCGGAGGCATTGCTTCTCCTAGGGCGCGCGGACGAGGCGCTTACTGAGCTGACCCAGGCCCAGGCGCAGACCGCCGAGGTGTTGGCCCTCAGCGCCCTGGCTTATGAAATGCTGGGAGACGCTGATCGATCAGTCGATGCCTACCAGGGCGCCCTGGCCTTGGACGCCGAGGAGGAGCGAGCGCTACTTGGCATCGCGCGCGCCTCGCTGGCAAAGGCCGACGTCGCGAGCGCTCGTCGGGCCTACGAGAGCGCCGTCGCGGCCCACGGGAATTCGCCTGCCGTGCGCCTTGACTACGGACGCTTCCTGCACGAGCTGGGCCGGAGCGAGGACGCCGAGTCGCAGTTCCGCTCAGCGCTCGCTCAGCCACTTCTGGAGGAGCATCGCCCTCTGCGCTGGGAGCTGAGCCTGGCGCTGGCAGAGGCGCAACTTGCTCAAGGTAAGCTCGATCAGGCAGGGGAGACGATCGACGATCTCAATCAACTGCAAGCGGACCATGCGCTCATCAAGTACCTTCGGGCGCGCACTGCCTTCGAGCGCAGGGATTTTGTGCTTGCGAACGATCTTGTTGGGCGAGTGTTGGTGGAAGTGCCGGGTTTCGTGGCGGCGCAGATCCTGCAGGCCACGATCTATCTGGCACGAAGTGAGTACGAGCAAGCGACCGCCCTCCTCGAGCGAATGGCGGTGGTGCGGCCTGATGATCCGCAGGTGCGCACTCTGCTGGCGGCAGCGCGTCGCGGCGCCGAGTCGCGGCCAGGTCCGCACGATGCACCGGTCGCACTGAGTCGGGGGGAAGTGATGTCGCTCCTCGGCGAGGCAAATGCGCTGACCGGAGACTACGCAGCCGCGGTTTCCCTATGGGAGCGTGTGCTCCAGGAGACCCCCGAGGATGATGGCACCCGGTTGGAGTTGCTCACCGGTTATTTGCTCACCCAACGCTACGACGCCGCGGCCTCGCTCCTCGATGGGGCGCAATGGCGCGATGCCGCCAACGCCGAGCGGGCGGCAGTCCTCGACGCTCTGCTCAGCCTCCTCGAGCGCGACACGCAAGCCGCTCGCCGCAAGGCCGCGGCGGCGGCGAAGCAATTCCCGGCGTCGGCTGCCGCTCGCAGCGTGCAAGGCTTGGTCGCCCTTGGCGAGGATGCATCGACGGCGGCACGCCACTTCGAACAAGCGCTGGCGCTCGATCCGAGCCACACCACGTCGGCGATCAACCTATCGAAGCTTGCCTCGAGCGCTGACGATGAGGTGGGGGCGGTCGACCGACTGTTGGCCTTTACCGCGGACTACCCGGACGATGCGCTGGCCCTCGACGCCTTGGCGCAGCTACAGCTGCGAGCGGGCGATGTGAGCAGTGCAAGGGTCAGCCTTGAGCGTGCTCGGCTGGTCGATCCGGCGGCGTTGGCGCCGCGAATCAAGCTAGTTAACATGTTGGCTAAGACTGGGGAGTACCAGCTGGCTGAGGAGGTGGCGCGCGAGATGGTCGTCGCCCAGCCGACCGCGGTGAGCGCACACAACGCCCTCGGCGTGGCCTTGATCGGCCAGGGCAAGGTGGCGGATGGCGCGCAGAGCCTGCGCAGGGCGCTGCGCATCGACGGCACGGCGGCCGAGCCCCTGCGAAATCTCGCTCGAGCCGAGTACGCAAGCGGTGACCTGTCTCAGGCGACTCTGACGATCGGTCAGCTGCTCCGCGCCCATCCGCAGGACGGTGCGGGCTTGGATCTGGCCACGCGTATCGCGATCGATCGGGGCCGTGCCGATGAGGCCGACGCGTTCCTCGCGCGCCTGGTAGCGGCAGATGGCACTACGGCCCTGAGCAAGGTGCTTACGGGAGACATCGCCATGGTCCGCGGGCAGCACCTTGCTGCGGTGCGGGCCTACGAGGCGGTGTTTGAGGAACGACAATCGACGGCCATGGTGATGCGCTTGTACCGTGCGCGCCAGCGCGACGGACATCCCCAGTCGCAGCAGGTGCTGCGAGACTGGCTCGACGCGTATCCGGAGGATCAGACGGTACTGATGGCTGCCGCCGCGCACGCCCACGGCGCCGGAGACCTGTTGACCGCAGCCGCAGACTACGAGCGCATGCTGCTCCTTAATCGGGAGAACGTCGTGGCCTGGAACAACCTCGCCTGGGCTTACTCCGAGCTAGGCGACTTTCGTGCCTTGGAGGCCTCCCGCCGTGCCTTCGATCTCGCCAAGGCCAGCCCTACCATCCAGGACACATACGGCTGGATGTTGATTCTGGATGACCAGGTGGACGACGGGATCTCGATCCTGCGCGATGCGTGGCAGGCCGACCGTGGCGCTGGCGAGATCGGATACCACCTGGCGGCGGGCCTCGCCCGCGCCGGCGAGCGTGAGGAGGCGCGCGCGGTGTTGCGCCAGGCGCTTGCCAGTGGAGGGCAGTTTGCCGCCCGCGATGACGCCGAGCGTCTGATGAAGGAGCTGTGAGCGGTCTCGTGGCACCTGCGCAAGCTGTCGATTGGATTTACAGAGGCTCGTACAAGTCTCGGCTGGTGATCTCCTCTAATGATCATAACTGACTGATTCTAATGAGTTGGAATTCTATGGCTTAGAACTTGCTTGCAGTAGTTAATTGACGACATCCCGAGGACCTGAGGGTCGCCGCGGCTCATGACGGCCGCCACCCTCGCTAACGGCTTGGCCTGGATCACATGGAAGTGAACATGACTTGGAAACTACCGGCGCTGCGCAGCCTCCTCGGCAGCACGCTCCTGCTCAGCTCTCTCGTCAGTCAGGCCGGCTTGGTGGTCGACATCACCGGGGACGCGGGCAGCGGCCAGACCGTGTGGACCTTCTCCGGATCCACCACCGCCATCGGCAGCGGCTTCTTTGACGACAACGATGGCCTCTCCAACAACGACACCTGGCAAGACCTGATCAACTTCACGAACGACAACGACGTCGAAGTGACTGCCGTGACCGGGGATGCGACCCTGACCATTGCTGGAAATACGCGCTCGATCGACCTCGCTTACATAGACAACGATGGCTCCGATACCGACAGGGACGATTTCGGCGTTGGTGTGGACGGAAGCGGCAACTTCAATTTCAACGACGGCGACTCGGTGAGCTGGTCCGGATCCCTGCTCGTCGACCTCGACATCAACAACATCTCCCTGGCGGGCACCCCGGTATCGATCTCGGCCTCCGACTACGGCAACGCCGCCTACGCTGCCCTCGCCCTGACGATCAACATCGGTCAGGTCGCCATCCCAGAGCCTGCCAGCATACCGCTTGTGCTGTGGGGCCTGGTGGGCATCGCCTACGCACGACGCCGCGAAACACGATAGCGCTAGGCGGGCGCATCCTTCTCGCCAGGGCGGCGTCGCGGGCTTGAGCCCCCGCCCTCGTTTTCCTTAGACCTCGTGAGCGGCGCGGCTAGACGCCTTCGGCCGGTCACGCATCCACTTGTTGTCGCCTTGATGGGTGCGCGACCATACACGCTCCCTCTCATTCAGCGAAAGCACTTGCTAGTGTCCTGAGTTAGAAGTTCGTTGATGAATTCGCGGCACCCTTTCGCCCCTGAACACGTTGCTCCTCCTCCCGTGGGACCTGCCACGCTCGTCGTCGCGCCGCGCCCAGGGACAAAAACTCGCGTGCGAATTCATCAACGAACTTCCAACTCAGGACACTAGCTTAGGGCCGACGTGAGATCTCCCAGATCACGGCGGCGCAGGCTTAAGCCAACTCCCTCGCTCCCACAACAGGAAGTCGCCGACACATGCCGCTAGTGACCGCCCTCTCGCTACTTGCTACCGGGGCCATTGCGTCGTGCGTTCCCGCCGAGCAAACGCCTGATCTGGCGAGGATCGACGCCACCAACCGGGAAGTTCGCGAGGCCTTCAAGGCGGGGGATATCGAACGCATCGCCCTGTTCCATCATGATGAGGTGATCAAATCCCTCGGTCCCGGACGCTACTTCGAGGGCAAGGACGCACTCAAGGCGGATCTTGCAGCCACCTTTGAGACTGTGGATCTGGCCTTTGGCGATGGCCCGGACAATGTGCGCGAGTCATTGGCCATTTGCGGTGATACGGCGATCGCGATTACGCGTTTCTCGATCGGCTGGACACCCAAAAACGGGGATCCAGGCGGGGTGGCTCGCGGCCGCGCGATGATCGTCATGGTGCGGTCCCAAGCGGCGCCGCACGGCTGGGTGACCTTACGCGAGCTTATCCAGCCGTTGCCGTGAGGGAGCGACCCACGATGTTAGCGGAACGTTAGATAGTCGAGCGTCACTTGCCGTACGCTCCCCGGGCTACCATGCACCGATGCCAGCCTGTGGAGTACACCATGCGCCGCGACCGTTTCCTCGCTAATCCCCTTATCCGTTCGACCATCGTCTTGGCGCTCGCTGGCCTCTCGGCCGCCGTACTCGCCTACGACTGGGGTCCAGCTGAGGGCAGTAGACTCTTGGGAGGGCTGACCGCCGTTGCGCCTGATGGCAACAGGGTAGAGCTCTCGGCCTTGGCCGAGCAGGGAGAGGGTTTGGTCGTGGCCTTCGTGCGTAGCGCGGACTGGTGTCCCTTCTGCAAGCGCCAGCTGATCGAGCTCTCCAAGCGCCATGCGGACTTCGAGGCGCGCGGCCTCACCCTCGTTTCCGTTAGCTACGACAGCACGGAGATTCTCGGGCAGTTCGAGCAACGCTTCGATATCGCCTTCACGCTGCTTTCCGATCCCGAATCCAAGATCATCGATGCCTTTGGTATTCGAAACGAGCGCCAGAAGCCCGGCTCTTCAGGCTATGGGATCCCCCACCCAGGCATCATGGTGTTCGGTCCCGACGGCGAACTGCGGATGAAGTTCGCAGAGCAGGGCTACCGCAAGCGGCCCAAGATTGACGATGTGCTGGCGGCAGTCGACGCCGGCGCCTTAGCGCGGCGCTCGGCGGGGCGTTAATTGGAGATGCCGCTGATGAAAGCCAGGAGTTCGCGCACAAAGTACGCCCGCGGCGCCTCGAGATGAGCCGCGTGATCCCCGCCAGGCACGCTCACCCATTGCTTGTGACCGGTGCCGAGGCGCGTGTAGAGCTTGGCGAGTTGCTCCTGCGGCGCTAGCGGGTCGAACTCGCCTGCGATCACCAACGTCGGCACGGTCACCTCGCCCGGGTCGAGACGGTTGTAGTCCGTGAGGCGGCGGATGTCCGTCTTCACCGGGTCTGCCGCGAGCGCCGCTGCTACGAAGGCATCGATGGCTCGCTGCGAGATGGACCCCGGGGTAACGAAGTCGCTTGCCGCTGCTCGTGCCGTGTTTTTCGAGCGTGCCGGGGCCTGGTCCGAAGATCCTTCGGGGAAGCGATCGTCCGGATCGTGCCAGTAGCCGTAGAGGGTCAGGGATGCCATGGCGTTTGGGTGCGCCTGGGCTGCCAACTGGGAGATCGTCGATCCCATGGACCAGCCGAACAGGTGTGGCCGCAAGTGACTCTCGCCTTGCTGGTGAATCCACCGCAAGACGGCTACCACGTCATCGGCGGCGCGCTGCGGCGTCAGCCAGCCCGTGTCATCGCGAGGCGATTCCCCGTATCCCCGCAGGTCGATGGCATAGACGGTGAGCCCTGCCTCGCTCAAGGCATCCATTAGGGAGAGGTTCTCGCCTTCCAGCTGCAGATCGAAGTCGGGCAGGGCGCTCCAGGTGCGCCCGTGCACGAGCAACACCGATGGCGATGGCGCCGTCGCGGCGGGCTTCTCCCAGACGGCGATGGGATGACCGTCGACGGTGACCGTGTGCCGTAACGGTGTGGCGCCCTGGCACGGTAGGGCGAGGATGCCCAGGCATATGACCGCGAGGGTTGAGTGGATCGATCGAATCATGTGCGGAGCTGTCCTTAAGTCCGGGCCCCAGGGCGGCGGTAGGCCTACTCTACCTCCGCAACGCTCCCGGGTGCTGCCCCAGCGAAGTAGGCAAACCCCTCATCGGCCCAGCCCGTCATCCCGCCGATGAGCTTCTTGGTGGCGCGCCCCAGCGTGGCTAGCTTTAGCGCTGCCTTGTCCGCGCCATTGCAATGGGGGCCTGCACAGTACACCACGAAGAGCGTGTTCTCGGGCCAGTCGCGCAGCTTGCTTTCGATGATCTTGCCGTGAGGCAAGTTGATGGCACCGGGAATATGGCTGCGCCGGTACATGCTCGGCGAGCGCACATCGAGCAGGACGAAGTCCTGTTGGCCGCTCGCCATCGCCTCGTGCGTGTCCCAGCAGTCGGCCTCGAAGGCGAGGGAGGTGGCGAAGTGCTCGGCGGCACGCTGGCTATCGGTGGCGGGGACGGCGGTGACGGCACTGGTCATGGTCGCTCCTTTGCTCAGTTCGGTACCCACCCACGTTGTACTCCAACGGGCGGCCCAGGCAATGGGCCAATGGGCGCAGAAACGGCTATGCCACCGGGTGCCTGGTGCTTTGAGCTTACCTTAGTGTCCTGAGTTAGAAGTTCGTTGATGACTTCGCGGCACCTTTTCGCCCCTGAACACGTTGCTCCTCCTCCCGTGGGACCTGCCACGCTCGTCGTCGCACCGCGCTCAGGGACAAAAACTCGCGTGCGAATTCATCAACGAACTTCCAACTCAGGACAGGCCCCGTACACCCGTGGGCGGGGTCGCACGCCGCTCGAGACCCACGATACCTAGCACAGCTGCATTGCACCTATTTAATGCGATGACAGACTGCGGGCTAACCCCGGCACACTCCAAAGACAGGTGCTGCTTCAGACGGAACCACGCCCGTGAAACTGCTCCTTACTGGAGAGGACGCGCTCGGTGAGGTAGTCGGAAACGGCTCGAATCCGGGCGCTATGGCGCAGCTCCTCGTGGGTCACCAGCCACATGTCCGTCTCCTGCACCGTGATCTGCGGCAGCACCGGCACCAACTCACCGCGCATACTCACCCAGCGGTGCGAGAGCACCGCCACGCCAAAGCCCGCGTGGGCGGCGGAGAGCTGCGCCGAGGGGCTATTGGTGAGAATTACCATGCGCAGGGGAAAGTCTATCGGCGTGTGGTCACCGAGGGCGAGCTGCGCCTTGCCGTCGCCGCCGTACAGGCCGATGAAGTCGTGTTGTTGCAGATCGTCAAGCGACTGTATGGGCGGTGATCTGTCGAGGTAGCGCTTCGACGCATACATGCCGAAGCCGACGGTCACCAGACGTTTGGCGATGAGCTCCGGCCCCTTCGGTTCGCCTAGCCTAAGGGCGATATCCGCCTCTCGGCGCACCAGGTCGATCGCGCGATTGTCCACGTGAATGTTGAGCACGATCTCCGGGTAGCGCTGATGAAACTCGTAGAGTTCCGGCGCCAGCCACTCGGTCCCGGTGCCTTCGGTGGCAGTGATGACGACCTCCCCTGCCAAGCCCTTCGACTGCACCTCGACGGCGCGTTCGATGGCGAGCATCTCCCGCTCCATGCGCCGCGCGTTCTCCAGGATGGCGCCGCCCGTATCCGTGAGCTGCATACGCCGACCCGTGCGCACAAAGAGGGGCAGGCCGAGCCGTCGCTCCATCGCGCTCAGGCGGCGGCCCACCGTCGGCTGGGAAAGGGCGAGATGCTCGGAAGCGGCCAAGAGGCTGCCGTGATCGACGACAGCGAGGAAAAGGCGAATGTCTGCCCAGTCCTGGAGCACATCTTTGCTATTCATCAGCGCATAGTAAGTATGTTTCTCCGTTATCGCTATGCATTGATGATCGGCATAGCCTGTACTTCGAGCGATTTGATCACCTGGAGATAGGCCATGAATACGACGTTACGCGTAGGCGCACTGGTCCTTTGCATCGCCGGCGCCCTGGGCAGTGCCCTGCCGGCGGCCGCAGCACGCCAGGGCCCCGGCACCTTCGATAGGACCCCCGGATTCTTGAAACGAGCCGAACTGGCCCTCGAAGAGGGTCGCCTGGACCGCGCGGTCGGGCTGATTTTGCCGCGTATGGGGCTGCTTCGCCGCTCCACTGACAAGCACTTAGCCAACAGCACGCTCTGCTCGGCCCAGCTGCGTTTGGAAAACCTGCAGATGGCCGCAGAGGCCTGCGCCGTGGCCGTCCAAAGCGAGTACGCCACCTGGAGCGACTTGAACAACCTCGGCGTGTACCACTACGCGATGGGCGACTTCGACGCCGCCCTCAGCTGGTTCGAGCAAGCCGCGGCGGTCGACCCGAAGCGAAAGGACGTGCAGACCAACATCGAGGCCGCGATGGTGGCGATCCAGCGCTGAGCTCGCGAACGGTCAATGGTCTGCGTAAAGCCGGCCCTGCCGCCCCAGATCGCGTTGGAACACCTCCTCGATCGAGGCGTATGCCACCCCGGTGGTGGTGGCGGTAGGGCTGGCGAGCAGCACCCGCAGCTCGCCAAGGCCGCGCAGCTTGCGATCGATACGCAGGCTCATGCGCCGCGCGACGAGGAAAAAGACCCCCGCGGCAAGGGGCAGCGGCAGGAGCTGCGCCAGCACCAGCAGGCTCGCCACCCAGGGATCTAGGCCCTTGACCAGCGGCAGATCCAACCCGATCAGGAACAGCATCGTCACGGCGTAGACAACCACCACGATAGAGAGCACGGTCACTACTCCTAACGCCTGCTTTAGGCCCGTGAGTCGACCGCTAGCGACGTGGCCGAGATCGTACAGCTGGTCTAGCAGCGCGTCATTGCGCTGCGCCCAGATGGGATTCTTGATGCGACGGTAGGCCAGCCGCAGTTCACTCTCCTGGCCGCTCTGCTCAAGGCGGACCGCCCCCTCCTGCATCTCCCGCTTGAAGCGCTCCAGGGCGTTCAACCTGGCGGAGATCCGATCGATCCGAACGGGCAGCTCCCGCGCGTAGATACGCTCGAGCAAGGCGACGGCGATGTGCAGGGCGAATCCGATCTCGAACAGACTCGCAAACTGGAGGAGGTCGACCATGCGCGCGAGGGTGCCCTGCGCCGGCGCACCCGTCAACTGACCGCAGGCCGGCCACGCCAGCGCCTCGAGCCGCCCTGGGCACCGCCGCGGCTGAACGCAAGCGGCTGATTCACCAGGGGCATCACAAAACATCACGAAACATCACTGACGCCCAACGACGCCGATTGACCGGCCCTCGCACACTCTGGCGCCTACTCACCACGAGGAGACGCTGATGCGATGCAAGTCCACTCTGCCCGCCGCCCTACTCCTGGCGGTGCTGGCGCTGTCCGCCCAAGGCCAAAGCCCGCACGAGGGCAAGGTACTGTTCATTCTGTCGGCCCACTAACACGGGTACTGGCTGCCGGAGGTCCTCACGCCCTACAAGATCCTTACGGACGCCGGGCTGGAGGTGGCCTTCGCCACCCCTGGTGGCGCGCCGGGCGTTCAGGCCGGCGCCCAGATGATGACCTCCGAGCAGCGGCGAACCCTTGCGCGCCTCACGGACATCCTGGCCAAGCCACGCAAGCTCGGCGAGATCGACCCCGACGACTACCTGGCGCTCTACGTGCCTGGCGGCGCGGGCCCCATGTTCGACCTCTTCGACCATCCGCAGGTGAATCGAATCGCGGCAATGATGTACGAGGATGACAAACCCGTCGCCGCCGACTGCCATGGCCCGGCCGCCTTCGCGGCGGTGCGCCTGAGCAGCGGCGAGCTGATGATCAAGGACAAACACCTCACGGCGAAGTCGAACGCCGAAGAGGGTGATTGGGCCCGAGAGAACTACCCCTTCATGCTGGAAGACAAGCTGAAGGACGCCTCGTCTCAATTCAGTGCCGCTGCCCCCTACGATCCGTGGGTGGTGCGAGACGGCAACTTGCTCACCGGGCAAAACCCGGCCTCTGCCGGTCCCCTGGCGACCACCTTGTTGGAGATGCTCGCCCGCGGCGAGTCGATCCAATCACCTCAACCACGACGCTAACGCGGAGCCAACACATGAAGATGATGCTCACCCTTGCCCTCAGCCTTGCCCTCAGCCTTGCCCTACTAGCACCGACGGCTCACGCCGACACGGATCGCGAACAGATCAAGGCCGCCATGGAGTGCTTCTACCAGTGGGATCTGCACGGCGGGGCCGAGAACTCGTCGCGGTGCATCGCCGACACGGTGCTCTACCATCGTATCGACGAGAACGGCCGCCACTCCTACGGAACACCGCCCCTGGACAACGATACGGGGAAGGGCGCAGACGCAGTGATCCACAACCTGCTGGACATCGACATCTACAACGACATGGCCGTCGTGACGTCCCTTCACCGCTATCAACCGGAAGCCCCCCAGAACACCTACGTCAAGAACATCGTGCTATTGAAGCTCGCTGACGGTTGGCGTGTCACGAACGTGGTGTGGGGTCGGGTGACCAACCAGCAGTAGGCGGCGCGAGCGCGGCGCCCGGGAGCCATCGGCAGTCGGGCGTCGTGACCGCGCCTTACTCAGAGCCGCCGGTGCGCATGATGTCGCTGTGCGAACTCGCCACGTAGGTGCTGGCGATCTTGCCCCGGGCGACACTAAAGAACTCGAAGCGATTTACGGCGCCAGGGAGTCGGGTACTGTTTAGCTGCGCGTCGAATCGCAGCACATCTGCTGGGGAGTCGCCAGCGTGGCAATACAGGTCCTGACCGTCGCTGTACCAGCGCAGCTGATAGCGCCAAACGGGATCGGCGCAGCGCCGTAGCTCGAGCACCGGTCGGCCGTCCCGAAAGGCGACCAGCGACTGGTCCAGAAGGAGCTCCCGCTGGCCCTGCGCGAGGGAGAATGCCCAGCGCGCATCAAGGGCCGTGTTCTGCCCCGTGTCGAGCCTATGCTCGTAGGCGCGCCAGCGGCCATTTTCGTAGTGGCTGAAGCTCACAGTGCGCTCGTCGCGCCAGCGCACCGCGTACACCGGCAATTCGAAGGCTACGTCGTGTATCAGGTCGGCCCTGTCCTCAGCGATCGCATACACCAACAGCCCTGTGTTGGTATTGGCGAGCAGTTGGCCATGGTCCGCAGACCATCGTAGATCGTGAAAGCGCCGCCCCTCGTCCGGCGGCTCGATGGCACGTAGACGCCCCGAGGCCAGCTCCCGAACCCAGATCTGGCTGTAGCCGGCTCGCTTGGAGATAAAGGCCAGGCGTCGCGCGTCGTGGGACAGGGCGGGCAAGTAGTCCATCACGGCGGAGTTGAGGCCGGCGTTCGACCCCTGGGCGAGCTCGATGTCGCGGTTGTACAGGTAGGACGTGAATAGGTAGTCCTGGCCGGACGAGCGCATGCGCCGCGCACTGCTAATGCGACGGCTATCGGAGACGACCACACGGCTTTGGTCGGAGGTCAAGGATGTTTCGAGGAGCTGGTAGGACGGATGCCGGGAAGGATGGACGATGTAGCCGTCGCGGTGGCTCCAGATGGCACTGTCCAGGCCATACTCGAACACGGTCAGCAGGCTAAAGCTGTCACTTGCTGGGTCCACCTCGAACACCGAGGTCTTGCCCGGGCGCTGATCGCTCAGCAGGAGCAAGCTGCCACGGGTTGGATGCACATCGAGGTAGTGATTGCCGTAGCCGCGCGCCACGGGCTGAGATAGGCGTCGCTTGGTACCGCCTTCGAGCTTCAGCGCGTAGGCCGCGTAGGGCGCGGCAGGCGTCGGGCGCTCAAGGAAATAGAGCGTCCTATCGTCCAGGGATAGCGCCAGCTCTGAGTAGCTGCCGGAGATGCACTCGTAGATGACCTGCACTTCCCCCGTCCCGAACTGAGCGCGCTCAAGCAGATGAAACTCGCAGCGTTCCCCGTCGAAGAACTGGTAGACGATAAAGCGATCATCGTGCGCCCAGCTGGCAAAATCTGCATCGCCCCCAGGAGCGCTGATGGGCTCGGGCACATCGCCAGGCCTGCTTACCTGATAGATCCGATCGTACTGTCCATCGTGTGCTGTGTAGAGCAGTGCTCCGCCATCGTGCGCTTGCGCCCCGTTCGATTGGGTGACCGCGAGGCGCGAGAGGGGCACGATCGAGCGCACGGCGGGTGCCGGGGGCGATGGAAATCTACCGGACCAAAGCAGCACCGTCGCCACTGCGATCGCAATGGCGAGCAGTGCGGGTGCCGTGCGTCGCGGCGGGCTTACCGGGGCGGAGGCTGACGGTGAGTGCTCGATCGCAGACACCCTCGCGATAAACCGATAACCTACCTTAGGCACGGTCGCGATGTACTCACGGACCTTCTTGTCATCACCCAAGGCCTTGCGCAACAGGACGATCACGCGATTGATCGAGTTGTCGGACACCAATTGGCCGTGCCAGACGGCTTGCAGCAACTCATCGCGCCCGATGTTGCGCCCTGGGTGCTCACAGAAGTAGGCGAGCAAGGCGGAGGCCTTCGGTTCTAGCGCGACATCGCCACCGCGCCCGTGCAGGCGGTTGGTGTTGGCATCGAACTGAAAGGCGCCGACGGTCCAGGAGGTCATAGGCGGGATGCTAGGTATCGGCGGTGCGCAGGCAGTGCAGCGAGGCTGGCGCCCTGGTCCGGGACATCGCGGGCACGCCGCGATCACACGCTTCGCAAAAGGTGTTCATGGATAACCAGTATCGCCACGGGGCGAAGCGCCCGCAATATGCTGGAGTCCGTTGGTCGCGCGGAACGCTCGCTTCGGCGCGCAGGGGTTACAGCGCAACACCCATCGGTTGCACAGCAGACGGTGGATTCGCAGCAGAACCGATCGCGGGGCCAGGCGAACGGCCACACGCGCTCGACACCGATCGCGCCAGGAGCAACATACGTCCATGGCTGATAGCACCCCACCGAGCGACGCGGCGTCCGACGGCACCGCGCCCGCTTTACAAAACTGGACCGAGATCCAGACCGCCTACCAGGTGGGTCGCCTGGGCACGGTCTCCGCCGCGGCCGACTACCTAGGCATCCACCGCGCCACCGTCATTCGACACGTCGACGCGCTCGAGCAGTCGCTCGGCGCGAAGCTGTTCCATCGCCACGCCCGGGGTTATGCCCCGACCGACCTGGGTCGGGAGTTGATCCGAACTGCCGCAGCGTCTGAGGCACAGTTTCGCTCGATCATCGGCAAGGCCCTCGCTCAGGAATCCACGGTGTCGGGCGAGCTGTTGCTGACCTCTGTGGCCGATGCGGCTTACCAGGTCATCCCGGCGATAAGGCGATTCCAGGCCCAGTATCCACACGTGCGGGTACGGTTCATCGAGGGACCGGAACCTCTCAAGCTCGAGTACGGGGAAGCCCACGTGGCCTTTCGCATGGGCCGCAAACCACAGACGCCGGACTACGTGGTGCTGCCCTTCAAGGACATCGACTTTGGTCTGTTCGCAAGCCCCGAGTACATTGCCGAGCACGGCATGCCGGCGGGCGAACGCGAGGAACGGTACGCGGATCATCGCTTCGCGTTGCTGGACCCCATCGGGCCCCCAGGCATGCAGGCGTGGCTGCGTCGCCAGGCACCGAGCCACCGGTGCACGTTTCAGACCAACGAGTCCCGAGTGTTGATTCGTGCGATCGTTAGCGGCCTTGGCATTGGGTTTCTGCCACTCGAGGTCGCCGAGCGCCACGGCGACGCGGTCGTGCAGCTAGAGCCTGCGAACCCTCACTGGAAAGCACGCACTTGGGTGGTGACCCACGTCGATCTTCACCGCAGCGCGAAGGTGCAGAGCTTCCTCAAGGTGCTGCGTGAGAGCTAACGCCCGACGATTCGCCAAGCTCGCCCGGCGTGGCCCCCAATCACGTCGCCACCGCCGCACGGCGGATGTGCGCCTGCGCGCATGTACACCCTCAAACGCTCGTGTGAGGCTTTGCTCACGCTGAACCGCGACGACGCGGCGCCTGCCCAGCACTTGGCACACTTAGGGATCGGGGATGCCTTGATGAACGACAGAACCGCCAGCCTCATGCTGGTAGCTTCCGCCCTGCTATGGATCGTTTGGGGCCTCGTGCACGCGGCGGCTGGCGCGTTGATCATGAGTGGCGACACCCTGAGCGGATTCCAGGCTATCGCGGATGCCGTACCGCCCGAAGCGCTGACGAACGACTACCACCCCGCCGTCGGTGGGGTGCTCAATCAACACGCTTGGAATCTACTTTGGGGGGGCTTGGTCACGATCGTCGGTGCGGTGTTCATCTGGCGCGGCAATCGAACAGCTATCTGGGTCACCGCTATGGTCGGCGGTTTGCTGGATGTGGGCTATTTCGTGTTCATCGATCTTGGCGAGTTCGGCAAGGTGGTGCCGGGCAGAATCATGACCATCTTCTCGGCAAGCGCGATCGCGCTCAGCCTCTGCGTCTACTTTCTTAGGTCCGAAGCGACACGCGAATGAGCCATCATGAGCGCCGCTCCATGCAATAAGCGCCTACTGCACAGCGCCTTCGGCGCGTAGCTGCACGAGGCTGCTGCGCTGCTGGCCGTCGGCATCGAAGTTTCCCTCCGCGAGCCAACGTTCGAAGCCTTGCTTTACAGCAGGCCACTCGCGATCGGTGATCGAGTACCAGGCCGTGTCGCGGTTGCGACCCTTGTAGACTACGTTTTGGCGAAACTGACCCTCATAGGTAAACCCGAGCCGTGTTGCTGCCGCCCTTGAGGGGGCGTTGAGCGCGTCGCACTTCCACTCGTAGCGCCGGTAGCCCCACCCATCGAAGGCGCGAGCCATCATCAGGTACATCGCCTCCGTCGCCGCCCGCGTCCGCTGAAGGTGAGGTGCGTAGGCGATATGCCCAACCTCGATCACACCCATCGGCGGTTGCATCCGCAGGTAGGAGGCCAGACCCAAGGGCTGCGACGACGAGCCGGCGATGATCGTGAAGAACAGCGGATCTTGCGAGTGTTCCGCATCCCTCGCCCACCGCAGATAGTCCTGCTCCGTCGAGAATGGGCCGACGGGCATGTACGTCCAGAGGCGACCGTCGTCTGCCTGCGTGTAGGCCGCATGCAGATCCGGGCCGTGCTCGGCAGCAGACAAGGGCAGTAGGCGGCAGTACCGCCCATGTAACGGGCGGCGGTCCGGTAGGGCTGCCCCTTGCCAATCCTCCACCGGCTCGCCTATCGGCTGCCCGAACTGGTTCGTACGCATCGCAAACCCCCAAAGACCGCTAACGCGCCTCCAGCCACATGTCGGCGCCTACCGCATCTGCCATCGCTAAGCATGTCTGCAGCTCCGGGTGACGCACTACCAGGTAACCGTCACCGAGCAGCGTCTGCCTCCAGTTGCGGCGCGGCGCACCGATCGGCAGCAGATCTTCCAATACCAGGTAGTCACCAAAGCGTTGCCTTAGCTCATGCAGACCATGGATCGCACTAATCCTGCCCTGCCCGCGTGCTCGCTTGAAGGTGGCGGCGGCGTTGTAGCGCGCCTTCGCTTCCTGACTGAAGGGCTGCTTGGCGATGGCCTGGCCCCAACCCGCGTAGACGTCGAAGTCGTGGGTGTAGTTCATGAGGTCCACCGAACGCCCCCCCGGAGGGCGCGCGCCGATCTCGCCGAACACCGCCTCGCCATCGGCCGTGAGAAACCACTCCATGTGCGTGAAGCCCGTTCGAAACCCGAGCACCTCTAGCACCTGGCGCCCGAGCTCGCGGCCCACCTGAAGTTCCGCTCGACGGACATCGCGCAGGTTGACCGTTTGCGGACTAATCCACTCCTCGTTGCGACCGATGATCGGCTTCGGCCGATACCAGGCGATGTTCTCGAAGTGAATCTGGCCGTCGCTGCAGACGGTGTCGAAGGTGTACTCCTCGCCTTCGATGAACTCTTCGACGCTCACCGCCCGGCGCCCGACATCAACGATCGCCCTATCGAGCGCAGCGCTGTCACGCACCTGGTGCGTGTTAGCCGAGCCCGCCCCGGCGATCGGCTTGACCACGAGCGGCAACCCGATCGCCTGCGCAGCAGCACGAATCTCCTGCTCACCCACAGCTTGCAGGTGGCGTGGGGTTCGAAGGCCCGCTGCGTCGAGGGCTTGCTTCATCGCCTCCTTGTCGCGGAAGAGGTGGGTTTGGGCAATACCCATGCCCGGCAGTCCGAGCGCCTCGCGCAGCTGCGCCGCCAGGGTCATGAAGGGTTCCCACAGGCACTCGATGCGGTCGATACGAACCCGCTGCGCATAGCGCTGCACGGCCTGTAGCACCGCGTGCTCATCCACTAGCGAGGTGACCTGCAGGTAGTCCGCAAGGGCGCCGCGAATCGCGATCGACATGCTGGAGGGCGGATGTTCGCCGAGACCGATCACATTGACGCCACAGGCGGCAAGTCCGCGAGCGAAGCGACCCATCTCGTCGGGAAAACCGGGGGAGAAGAAGAGCACATTCATGTCGCTACGCCGTGATCGGGGGTGAAGCGGACGCTAGCAGATCTACGTCCGGACGGCGACGGCCACGCGCGTGCGCCCGACACAACTACGCGTGGTCGTAAGCGCTGCACGAGGTGTAGTCTGTACCCGGGAGGGAGCGGGCCGAGGTCCATACCGTAAGCGCCGCACAGTTCGCGAAAGTGCAGTCGCCAAACGCGACGTAAGCAGCAGGTGGGAGCACGCTCATGAAAATGCCGCCCGCACGAACCATCGCCCACGCGATGTGGCTGGGGCTTGTGCTGGGCACCGTCTGGGCGCCCCAGGCCCTTCGCGCACAAGCGCTCGCACCCGACACGTCGGCAGCGCTCGACCTCCCAGCTTGCGACACCCGAGCGCCTGGCGAGGACTGGCGAGAGCAGGTCGCGTCGAGCAGCTTCCCGCGCCCGTGCACCGTTTACTACTACCCCTACCCACAAGGCCCACGCTTCTCATCACTGCACGTTTGGGGTGATACCGGTTGGTACGCGGTGGGCTCCGGTCTGTCGGCGCTGTTCCCGCTCACCCCCTGGCAGTCCCGCTTCCCCTATCCAGCTTACCCGACGCGCTACGCCGTCAGGCCGCGTGGGAGGGCAGCGCCCGCGCTCCAAGCCCACTCCGCCCTCGGCCGCCCCTCGCGCCCGGCCGCCAGGCGCCAGGAAGCGCCGTGGGCAGCCGCCGCTCAGCGCCAAACGAATCCGCAGCAGTGGAAGTTCGGCGACGGCGCGAGCGTATCGCTGGCCAACGCCCGGGCGCTGGCCGCATCCCGATCAAACGCAAGCGCTGGAAGTCGCACGGCACCTTCCCGTTCCTCATCACCCAATGGCCGACAGCGGGTGAAGCCCACCCGCATGGCTCGGTCGACCCACCCGCGCTATCGCCAAAGGCACTGACGGCAAGCCAGCACGAGCCATCTCGCGGGCGAGGGGATTCGGGGGTCGAGAACATCGACGCGATGCCACGGCGCGGTAGACTGGCCGAGACTGCAGCAACCCCAGGAGCGAGCCGTGAGCCAGCAACCGCCGCAACCTCTCCCCTACGACAGGCTCTGCGCGCAGTTCCACTGGGAGCGGCCAGCGCGCTACAACTTCGTTGGCAACACGATCACGCACTGGGCTCGGACCCAGCCCGACGCCGTCGCCCTGCACTGGATGGACGCCGACGGCAATAGGGTGCTGCGTACCTTCGCTGAACTGCGCGACGATGCGGCCCGCGCCGCCGGCGTGCTAGGCACGCTCGGCCTCGCACCGGGCGATGCCGTGCTACTGATCCTCTCGCGGGAGCAACGCTGGTGGGAGCTCATGTTGGGCTGTCTACAGCTCGGCGTGGTGGTCTCGCCCGGCACGACGCAGCTCAAGGCCAAGGACATCGCCTACCGCCTGCAAGCGGCGAAGGCACGCGCGGTGATCACCAACGCTGCGGTAGCGCCGCAGGTGGACGAGGCCCTAGCGCAGACTGCTTGGAACGGCGCACGCGTAAGCCTATCGCCAGGCCTTGCCCCAGGCTGGCAGTCCTATGAATCCCTGCGCGCCGAGGTACCGCCACAGCCGAGCGCGACCGACACGCCCGCCGACTCCCCGGCCCTGTGCTACTTCACCTCCGGCACCACAGGCCAGCCTAAGCTCACGATTCACCGCCATGACTACCCTCTCGGCCACCAGGCAACGGGGCACCACTGGCTGCAGGCGGGCCCGGGATCGCTAATCTGGAACCTCTCGGACACGGGCTGGGCGAAGGCTGCTTGGAGCAGCCTCTTTGCCCCCTGGTTGACCGGGGCCGGCGTGTTCGCGCTCCACGCCGAGACCTTCGACGGCGAGCAGATCCTCGCCACCCTCGCCGACTGCCCCGTCACCACCCTGTGCGCCCCTCCAACGATCTACCGCCTGTTTGTGCGCTCCGGTCAACTCGCCCCAGATCGCTCCCACTCGCTGCGTCACTGCGTGAGCGCGGGCGAACCCCTCAACGCGGAGGTGATCGCCCTTTGGCAACAGCAAACGGGACTGGAAATCTTCGAGGGCTACGGTCAAACGGAGACCATTCTGCTGTGCGGCAACTTCCCGGGCGTGCCAATCCGCCAGGGCTCCATGGGCGTGGCCGCCCCAGGCGTCGACCTACAGGTGATCGACGAGGCCGGGGCGATCCTGCCGATCGATACGGAAGGTGACATCGCAGTGAACGTCCATCCCGAGGCGAAACCGCAGGGCATGTTCCTCGGCTATCAGGACGATGAGGCACGCACCGCCAGCACCCGTCGCGGTGACTGGTACCTCACGGGCGATCGCGCCGTGCGCGACAGCGAGGGTTACTTCTGGTTTGTCGGTCGCGCCGATGACGTCATCTTATCTTCGGGCTACCGCATCGGCCCCTTCGAGGTGGAGAGCGTGCTCTTCGAGCATCCCGCGGTGGCGGAGTCTGCGGTCGTTGCGAGCCCCGATCCCACGCGCGGTGAGCTTGTCAAGGCCTTCGTGGTCTTGGCGACGGGGCACGTGCCGAGTGCGGCGTTAGTCAAGACCCTGCAACAACACGTAAAGGACGCGACGGCGCCCTACAAGTACCCGCGGAAAATCGAGTTCGTCGAGGCACTGCCGAAGACGATCAGCGGCAAGATCAAGCGCAAGGAGCTGAAGGCCCGCGAGTGGGCAAGGCGCAGCTAGTGCGCCGACGCCGTGCAGCCACCTGCTACCTGACCGACCGCCCGGCGCTCACGGCGCGCTAGCCGAGGCGCACGTCTGCGCATTAGCGCGCGCGTCGTAAGGCAGCTCGCTTACGATGTTGAAGACGCAAACGGTGTAGGTGAACGGCGCCTCGGATGCGCGCAGGCTGCTGAGCACGACGACGCCGTTGGCGTCCGTCGTGCCACGCAGTGTCTGCACGATACCGCCGAAGGCGCGCGCCGTGACGATGGCGCCGGCCACTGGCGTGCCGTCGGTGTCCTGCACGCTCACAGCGACCTCAGCCCCGAAGCGATTTCCCCGCGGGAAGAACCCCGGGTCGATGGACGCCACCCGACTCGCACCCTCCGGGACGAGACTCGCGAGGTCGTACACGTAAGCGGCCCCGGAGCGCTCGCCGTTGGCCTCATCACCCTCGGCGCCCACAATCACCCGCATGCCATCGATACCCACGGCGGTGGCGAAGAACTGCTCCGGCGCGGGGTCGCTCGGCCGTAGCTCGGCGATGAAACCGCCGGCCTCTATGTCGTACACCCACGCGCGCCCCGTGGCCGAACCGATGGCGATCAAGGCGCCGTCCATGGAGACGTCGAAGCCGAACTGCTCGAGGGGCGCGGCACCCTCGAGGGTGATCTTGAGCAGTTCCTCTCGGGTGATCAGATCGAATAGGTACACCGCACCCGTATCGACACCGCCTGCCCCATCGGCAAATGGCGTGGCGATCGCCGCCATGGACCCTGAGATCGCCAGCTGGTAGCCGAAGAGATCTTGGGGGGCAGCATCGCTCGCTCGCAAAATTGCTAACTCCGCACCGGTGTCGGGATCGAGTAGGTAAACGGACCCCGAGCTCGAGCCGGCGTCGTCGTTGAAGGGAGCGCTGGCGATGGCGAACTCGTCGGAGATCGCCACATTGGTGCCGAAGTTGTCGGCGAAGGCAGCGTCGCTGGCGAACACCTTGATCGCGGTGCCAGCGACGTTGTCGTACAGGTAAACGGCGCCGCCACCCCCGTTCGCGCCTTGATCGTCCTCGCCCGTATCACCTCGGGCACCGATGATCATGCGGGCGCCATCGGCACTGACCGACACGTGCTCGCCAAAGGCGCTGCCTGCTTCCATGAACGGCGGCGGAGAGAAAGGGAGGAGCCGTTCGGTCTGTTCGCGGTCAACAACGCTGAAGGTATACGCCGCGCCGGAGAAGACTCCCTCCGTCTCGTTGTTGGGGCCGCCGATCAGGGCGACATCGCCGCCGAGGGCCACGTCTTCGCCAAAGCCGTCCTCGGCTGGCGAGTCGTCTCCCGGCTGCGCCACCTGCGTAAGGCGCGAGAGTTGCTGGCCGCTTCGCAAGTCAAACAGGTAGGCCGCTCCCGAGTTTGGCGCGGCGCCATTGGCGAAGGGCTCTCCAACCAAACCGATCGGCCCAGAGACGTCGACGCTGCGACCGAAGCGATTGCTCGGCGCTCCTTGCGCGGGCACCAGCTTGAGCTCTTCGAACAGCACAGGCGTCTGGGCGCCCGCGAGCACGCACGCGGTCAGTCCCACGACCAGTCCTGCAGTGCAATAGGCGTACTTGGGCACCGGTGCCTCCCCAATGGCGCGACGTGCGCGAGCTACCCGCACGAGTGTAGGGATTGAATCTCACAGATCTCTAACGAGGAGCCGATACCTTTTCGAACGCCGTCGCCCTGCTGCGGAAACCGGAGCGGGCGACGCGACGCAGCAGATCACCCAACTTTCGGCAAGCCCTCATGGCCGCCCGACTTCGTCCCGCGACATCAACTAGCTGAGTACCTACGCAGCGCGCCACTTTACGCCTCGGGAGACGACACGCTACCCTCAGACCCATCGCGAGCCTCCGCCCAGCCGGGGGCGGATCCACGGGGGGAATCGATATGCGCCCATTGCTCCTGCTCGGCCTGCTCCTCGCCAACGCCGCGCACGCCGCCACCGTGTTCACGGGGCTCGACGTGAGCTTTAGCAAGGATCCCTTCGCCGATCCGCAGTTGGCGGAGAACCAGGATCTCCTGACGGACAACGTCGTCCTCACACGCGACAGCGTGCAGGGCTTGTTCAACATCGCCGTGGAAGGCGCCTTCGTCGACGGCAGCCCCACCGGCACGCTCTGGGCCTTCGCCGGCCTCAACGGCAACCCGGCGGACATCAGCGCCGAGGACTTTGCCGATCTGAGCTTCACCGACTGGGAGAGCTCCCTCGGCGGTCGCGGCGAGCTAGCCTTCAACATTCTCGACCGCCTCGGCGTTATCTACCTAATAGAGGATGACATCTACCTAGAAGTTCTATTCACCGACTGGGGTCGGGGCGGAGGCGCCGGTGGCAGCTTCTCCTACTTTCGGTCGGATCTGAGCGCGATTCCGCTGCCCGCGGGGCTGCCGCTGCTGCTGTCCGGATTGTTCGGTCTCGGCTTCCTCGGCCGACGCTCGCGCGCCCAATAGCTTACGACGCATCGGGGCTGACAGGCGCGCCACCTCCGTGGCGGCGGATAAGTTCGGCCACCAGCGCCGTCCAACCGGTCTGGTGGCTCGCGCCGCGCCCAGTCCCATCGTCTCCGTGGAAGTACTCATGGAAGAGAAGGCGCGACTTCCATTCGGCCGTATCGGGCAGGCCCATGCCCGCCAGGGCGGGACGCCAACCGCCACGCGCTGGGTCAGGTAGAAACAAGCCGATCAAGCGCCGCGCCAACTCCTCACTCACCGCCCCCAGGGGCACGCGACGCCCCGAACCCGCGGGAAGTTCCGCCGTCAGCGTTTCGCCGTAGTAGCGGTGGTAAGACGCCAACGCGTCTACCATCATGAAGTTCAGGGGGAACCACACCGGTCCACGCCAGTTCGAGTTGCCGCCGAACATCCGCGAGCTCGAGTCTCCTGGCTCGTAGCGCACCTCGTGCCGCTCACCGGCGAGATGCAGGACGAAGGGATGGGCCTCATGCTCGCGCGATAGGGCCCGCAGGCCGTGGTCGGACAAGAACTGCTCAGGATCCAACACCCGCTCCAAGACTCGGCTGAGCATGCCGTCATCGAGTATCGACAGCAGCCGCCGACCTCCCTCCCCAGGCTGCAGGAGTGAGTGGACCTTGTCGGCGAGGTGAGGGCGGTAGCGGCCGAGCCAATCGAGGCGCCGCCGAAAGCGCGGCAACTTCTCCAGCAGCTCAGGCTCCAGCACCTGCACGGCGAACAGGGGCACCAAGCCGACCATGGAGCGGATCTTCATCGCCAGCCGTGTGTCATCGTCGAGGTGGATGACATCGTGGAAAAAGCCGTCTTCCTCATCCCACAGGCTCGGATGCTCCGGACAAACGGTTCTCATCGCCTTCGCGATGGCCAGAAAGTGCTCGAGAAACTTGGTGGCGACGTCTTCGTAGGCAGGCCGCGTCTGGGCAAGCTCCAGGGCGATGCGCAGCATGTTGAGGCTGAACATGGCCATCCAACCGGTGGAGTCTGCCTGCTCGATGTGTCCGCCCGTGGGCAGCGGACGGCTGCGGTCGAAAACACCTATGTTGTCCAGCCCCAGAAAGCCGCCGGCGAAGATATCGTTGCCATCGCGATCCTTTCGGTTCACCCACCAGGTGAAGTTGAGCAGCAGCTTGTGAAAGACGCGCTCGAGAAACTGCGTATCTGCACGGCCAGTCATCTGCTTGGCTATCTCGTAGACCTGCCAGGTGCCCCACGCGTGGACCGGCGGATTCACATCGCCAAGCGCCCACTCGTAGGCGGGGATCTGCCCGTTGGGGTGCATGTACCACTCGCGCAGCATTAGGACCAGCTGGCGCTTGGCCCACTCCGGGTCCATGCGCGCGATCGGCACCACGTGGAAGGCGAGGTCCCAAGCGGCGTACCACGGATACTCCCAGCCATCCGGCATGGAGATGACATCGCGATTGTAGAGGTGACGCCAACGGTGATTCCGCCCGCGCAACCGCTCCGGCGGGGGCGGAGGCGATGCCGGATCGCCGGCCACCCAGTGCTCGACGCTGTAGTGGTAGAACTGCTTGGTCCAGAGCAGACCCGCCATCACCCGACGTTGCACATCCCGCTCCTCAGCCGACAGGTGCGGTCCGGACAACGCCGCATGAAACTCATCGGCCTCGCTTAGGCGGCGTGACAGGGTGTTGTCGAATCCGGCGAAGGGATCGACCTGTTGATGATCTGCGAGGCGCACATCCACCGTGAGGTGCCCTCCCGCCGGCACCTCGTAGCAGAAGTGGTAGGCGGCCTTGGTACCCTCGCGGGCCGGGTTCACAGCATCTTGCCGTCCTTCCACCACCGCATCATGGAAGGCGTCCTTGACGTAGGGGTAAGTGTTCGCGTGCTGATGCACGCGCTCGTGGTTGGTTTCATTCTCCGTAAAGAGCAGCGCTGGATCCGCGTCACCGTCGCTGCGCGCGTAGAGCCATCGCGTGCCGAGGTGACGCTCGTCCGCCCGGACCGCACCCCCTTCGGCCGCCGCAAGTGCGGGACGTCTGTCGTCGTGACCCCAGGACCAGGTGTTCGGAAACCACAGCTGAGGCAGCACATGCAGGGGGGCCGGATCGGGGCCTCGGTTGTAGGCAGTGATCCGAACGATTAGGTCATCCTGAGACACCTTCGCCTGCTCGATGACGATGTCGAAGTAGCGACCCTCGCCAAGGGCATCGCCGATGACGTCGACCAGCTCGAGTTCCCGTTCATCGGTGCCGCGCTTGGCGCCCTCAGCGACGAGCTCCTCGTAGGGGTAAGGCACCTGCGGGTAGACGTAGAGCATCTTCATATAGGCGTGACTGGGCACACCGTCCAAATGAAAGTAGTACTCCTTGACGTCCTCCGCGTGGTTGCCCTCGTGGCCCGTGACGCCGAAAAAACGCTCCTTCAGCATTCGATCTACGCCGTTCCAAAAGGCAAAGGCCAAGCAGAGGTTCTGGTGACGGTTGCAAAGCCCTGCGATACCATCCTCGTTCCAGCGATACACGCGGCTACGTGCATGCTCGTGCGGGAAGTAGCGCCACGCGTCGCCATCGCGGCTATAGTCCTCGCGCACCGTACCCCAGGCACGGTCCGCCACATAGGGGCCCCAGTTTTTCCAGTCCGCCCGACGAGCCTCGGATTCGATTAGGCGCTCGTGCTCTGCCGATGTCGCAGCCCGGTGGATAGGATCGCTCATAGGTTACCGGCGGGATCGCCCTGGGACGCACCCTTCGCGTCGAGTCCCTCGTGCCACAGCCGAGCGCCACCTGTCATGCCCTCCACGTTGGAGAACAGACGTACGCAATCGGGTAGATCGCCCTCCAGGTGCTTTGCGTTGCCGCCGCCTAGGTGCAGTCGATCGTAGTTCCAGATCGGCGCGAGGTCCGCCAGCATTCGATGCACGCGCTCCGACCAGTCGCTGTTGCCCTTGCGCTTGCGCGCCTCATTCGACACGCGCTCCTCGTAAGTGTCGCCCTTGCGCCACGCCTGGTGGGCGAGCTCTAGGTTGGGGACGAGACGCCCGTCGGCGAACACCGCTGAACCGAGCCCCGTCCCCAGCGTGAGGACGAGCTCCGTTCCCTCGCCGGTGATGACGCCGAAACCCTGCAGGTCCGCGTCGTTGACGGCGCGGGTCGGCTTACCCGTCAGCTCGCCAATGCGGTGGGCCAGGGGGAAGCCTGCCCACGCCTCGGTGCCGAGATTGGGCGCTGTGCGCACGACACCCCGTTGCACGACGCCCGGAAACCCCACCGACACCCTGGCATGCGCCGGTTGAGAGGAGATCATGCCCTCGAGGACCGCCGTCACACCTTCCGGGGTGGCAGGCTTGGGTGTCAGCTCGCGGGCGCGCTCATTGATCGGGTGCCCGGCCTCGTCGAGGACGATCATCTTAAGCCCCGTGCCGCCGATGTCGATCACGAGGGTTTGGGACGTTGCGGTGTCTTGCTTAGCGGGCATGCTGAGTCCGTCTGCGGATAAAGTCAGGAGGCTAGCCTGGATGCCGGTCTCACTCCAGGGCAGACCTCATGCCGCGCCGCGGCCTGCGCTCCGAGACCGCAAGGGGGACACGCTTGCTCCACGCTCCGAGGCACGGCTCGCGCCTGGAAAATGCTCGAACCGCAGCGCCACCCGACGCCTAAAGGACCTGATCGACCCCGACCGCCCTGCGCAAACGACCCGGCGCCCCACACGCTGCGCCTAGCCTGACGGCGAGGCCACCTGATGGGCGCGGCGCGTGACGATACTGAGGGCCACCTCGATATCGGTGGTGCGTTCGAGTTGCTCGCACTCCCCCAGCTCTAGCCCGTTGGCGCGACGATAGCCGGCGACCCCGACTGCCGATAGGGCTTTGCCCAGGCCACCCATGGGCAACCCGATTCTCCGGACCACCTTGGACTGCAGCGTGCCGGGCCTCGGACGCTCACCCTGACGCTGCAGCAACGGACTGGCGAGATTGCCCTTCAGCGCCTCCCACACCACTCGCGTGGAACCGCCGAACGCTGGCAGTAGGTACAGGGGCTTTCCCTGGGCGAGGGCGAAGTAAGCCTCCTCGAGGATGCCCGCGTAGAACCCGTCATAGTCATCTACACGCCCGCCAAGACATATGCGACAACCCGGGGCGAGCAAACGCGTAAGGCATGTACGCAAGACCCAAAGCTCGACCACGCGATCCTCTTGCCAGCCCGCGGGCAGCTTGAACCCCAGATCCACAAGGTTGCGCTCCGGGTCCTCATTCTCCACCGCATCTTGCAGGGTGCGAACGGCAAGCACGCCCCCACCGTAGCGCTCCGCTTCTTCCGCCGCCACGCTCAGCGGCTTCCCTCCCGATGGGACTAGGTTGAGCAAGCGCTCGCCCTTCGGGTCGTTCATCAGCGAGCCTTCCGATACCGCCGACTGCGCGTAGGCTCCGATGGCATCCATCACACCGTCCGCCCGCCAATCGTGACCGAACAGCACCCGGTCACCAAGAGAGATGAAGTGCTCCGCCAAGCGGATCAGCACCTGATTGAGTGCCACCCTATCGAAGCCCATGGCGCGGGACTCTCGACTCCCACCCACGGAGACGCTGACGGTGAAGCGAGGCGATGAGCTAGGCGGCATGGCGAGACTTACCCAGTAGCCTCTGGCGTAATTCGGCGAGGGTATAAAATCTGATCCGCACATCGGACTGACCGAGAATAGATCTGGCCGCCGTGGCGTGTACGCCGTGTAGCGCGGGTTCAGGGTAGATCACGTACCCAAGCTTCCAAGAACCTGCCCGCCTGTTGATCTCGGCGCGGGCACCCGCGAGTGACAATTCACTCGGTGCGTGAGGCAATACCACGAATGGAGGCAGCCTACGCGGGTGAAGGCGCCTCAGCAACTCTGCGACCAGGGCCTCGATGCGCAGCAGGCGAACATCCGCGGTCAAGGCACAGACCAGCACTCGAAGGAGATTGCCGTCGTGGATACGCACCGTGGTAGCGCGTCCAAAGGGCAGACGCTCCGGGCGATGGTGTTGCTGCGTGCGCAGGTCCACCACCACGATCGGCATGCCATGGGTCTCCGCCTGCAGGTACTCCTTGCGGCACCACGTGCGCGTTTCGTACGCCTCTGTGCGCAGGGCGATCATCACACTCGATGACGAATGGCGCAGTAGCTCCTTTTGCCAATTCTCGCCTGGCTTAATGTCGACGGCGTCGTAATAGACCCTGCTGACCTCCTCGCTGGTCTCCTTCTTGCTCTTCTCATTCTTCGGCCGAAAGCGTAAACGCATCACCAGGTTCAAAAGTGATAGCGCTGTCGGGATACCATCGATCTTCGCATGACTGAGGAACAGGGTCGGCTCTCGGGTCTTGCGCCGCCTCCCGCCCCCTTGCGCCTCAGAACCACGCTTAAGCCCGTACTCGAGCAACCGCAGGCGTACCTGTTGCAGTACTTCGAACGCCAGCTGGGGTTGTTGGAGGTCCTGCTCGCGCACCCGATCCGAGGGTGCAGCCTGCTGCACATCAGTGAGCTCGATCTTCCTAGGGAGGTAGTATTCCATCAGCCCGATGCGCGCTGAGTGATGCGACGACAGGTCCTCGACAACGCTGCGTAGCTTCGGGTTCGCTACGGAGGGTTGCAGCACTACCATCACCGTGAAGACCGCCGCATCGAGCATCGCCGCGGCATGGTGCTCTTTGAAATCCTCGCCGGTGGGGTCCTGCGGGATTAGGACCGGAACACCCGTATTCAGGGCGCCGTCCAGGTACGTGCCCGCTATTCCGCTACTGTCAAAGGCGCTTCGGATGGTGCGCGCGTAGGCATCGGTGTCTCGATCGGAAGCCGGACGAAGCACCACCACCTGGATCGCGGTGGCGGTCACCGACGCGCCCCCCCGGCTCACCCAGCGACTCCCTTGACAAGCTCGATGAACCGCGCCTGTCGTTCAACAGAGCGGCGCTCTCGTACCGCACCCAAGGGGCTTGAGAGCAATGCTTGTCGACGCGCCCTTTGCTCCTCGGCAGCTTCAGCTCGATCGGACTCCACGCAAATCAGCTGCTTGGCCGCGAGTGCATCCAGCACGTAAGTCAGATCCCAGAAGTTCTCGGCATCGTTCGCAGCAATGCGAGCAAGCGACAACACACCTTCACACTCCTCCTGCAGTTCCTCTAGGCTGGGAAACCCATGCTTGGACGCGCCGAAATCCCGCTTGGACAGAGCGTAGAGCAACGCAAGCCCAACCAGTGCATTAGTCTGTGCGTACAAGTCCGCCCCCACCTCGTCGGCCGCAGCTCGGTAGCGCTTGGCCATTTCCACCAAGGCATCGATAGCCTTACGACGACCGGACTGCCCTGCCGTCACGCCCAACAGCTCGATCATCGCCGTGCTCTTGTAGGCGCTAGCGAGGATTGCCTCACGCTCTGGTGTCGTCGCGATCGCCATCAGGTGCTGGAGCTCGTCCACCGACTGCACCACCTTCGCCAACGCCTCCTCCTTTGCCTGCGGCGTCAGTAGACTTGTGCTGGCTAGCTCGACGGCGATTTCTCCCGCCCAGCGTGCACGGAGGTTCGCGCGCTGCTCGATCGCACGAATTGGGACGCCGCTGCCCTCCTTGGCGTTGACGATAGCTCTGGTGTAACAGTCGATCGCCGCCCCGAAATCGCCGAGATTGCCCCAGAGCTCCCCCATGGCGGTGTTGATGTCCGATCTGTGACGCCATGCCTCGGGGATCGCCTGCTCGATGCGCTCGACACCACGCCGGCTGTATTGCCGGGCGTCTTCCCTGCCCTGCTGGACCATCGCACTGAGGTTCAGTAGGTCCACTTCCGCTTCGCCGGGATCCACGTAGCGCGCTGGTGTAAACGTGCCCTGCTCGTTCTCTCGCACGACCAGGCGAAACTGAGGATTTCCATAGCACTGATAGGCCGCCCAGGTATTGGAATCGGGGGCCTTGTCGTAGGCCGCTCGGCGAGCTGCGACCACCGCCTCGCCAAAGTTCTCGCCTTGGAGCATGCGCTCGTAGAAGACATCGGCGAACTCGCCCGCGGCGTCATCTTCCACCGCCCACCCCGTGGCCACGACCGCCTTCACGCCCATGCGGATGAACTCCGTGGCGAGGTTGCCGGCCAACAAGTGGCGGTCGGCCCGCGCATCCTGCTCGCCGGGTCCGTCTGGATTATCGATGGCGCCTAGGTAGCAGCAGTTGATGAACACGAGTTCTGGGGTGACGGGGAGCTGGCGGATCTCGCCGGGTGTCAGTAGGGGCCGCTCCGCCGTACGTTGCGCATAGCTATCGCCATCCACGGGCCCGATGATCATGCCAGTGCGGGTGGGATCATCGGGATCGAAGACCCCATGACCGGCAAGGTGCAACAGGCGGTACTCCCGTTTGAACAGGGCGCACAACACATCGGCGGTGCCCATCGGCGCCCGTCCACGGACAAGGCTGTTCTTAGCGTCCCAACCCTTGCGCTGAAGGCGCGCCATGACGGTGAGTGCCTCGCGGCGAGCCCCGTCCAACTGCAGAAAATCGAGATCACCGGCGGGGGTCGGGTCACCGAGCACGAATGCTGTCAGCTCACTCGAGTGGGTGACCGCACGAGGGCGCTCCTCCCGCAAGCTGCGCAGCAGGCCCGTGGTGGCGGGTCCGGGCTCGCGATCCGCGTCGAGGCCGCGATCGAGGAACAGCTCCCAGGGGTAGCTCGCCGCCTTCGTATCCACCACGAGTACGACGTTGCGCCCTTCCGCCGCCGCTCGCTTGAAGTCGTGAGGCAGCATCAGCTCGAACAACGCCTGGCGGTCGCAGAGTGCATCCCGATCCCCGGTGAGGGCGTTGGCGAGCAGCTCCTCGATCAACCGCCACTGCACGATGACGCGGTGCTCGGCCGAACGCGCGCGATCGGCGAGCGCGGTGAACTTGAACCCCAAGGGCATCCCGCCCGGGTCCGTGGCCGACGCCAGCCGCTCGATGGTCAAACGTGTCCACCACGCATTACGGGTCTCGAACACCATCCGACGGCGTCCGCCCTTGCCCGGTCGCAAATGCTGTTCGGCGCTCAACCAGTTCGTAAAGCGGGCCTCCTCGACTAGCTCGCGAACGTAGTGTTGGGCTTGCACGGCGCGGTCGTGGAAGAGTTCGTAGATCTCCAGCTGGGTGATCGGCGAGAGGTGAGGCTGGGCGCCATCACCGTGCGCACTCACCTGATTGACCTCTTCGATCTTAAGGTTGGTCTGACGAACAGCGCTCAACAGGGCGCGCAGCGAGTCCTTAGTGCCAACGCCGCCCTCGCCACTCGCAATCAGCAACGCCGTCAGCGAAAGTCCCTCCGCGCTCGGCATTAGTTCCCCGCAGCGCGCCGCGTAGCTGCGCATGCCGCGGGCTAACGTCGTGACCAACGCTCCAGGCTCCAAGTCGCCGATCACGCCGAGGCCAACGACCACCGCGCCCTTGCATTTGGTCTCGCCGGCGTGCTCGTCGGCAAAGAAAACGGCCGCTGAGCCGAGGTCCCCCGGGTAATCGTCGAGGCTCAAGCGATGGCTCAGGCGGTAGCCCAAGGTCTCGTCGAGTGCCTGTTCCGCGTTGTAGATCCCGTCATCGAGGTAGTGGCCGATCAGCACCGGGTGCTTAGCCCAACGCAGATCCGCGTGGACCACGCTGACCCTCACGGACACCGTTTCCCTCGCCCAGCCGTCGCTGGCGCCACCGAGGTAATCGTCGAAGATCGAGTCCTCGTCGGGGAAGTACTGAGGATCCGGATCGTCCTCGAGGAAAAACGGTGCATCGCCATCGCGGGCAACCGGCGGCTCCTGGGACAGCTCCGCCGTGGTACCGCGCGTGAGCAGATCGCGGTAGGCGGAAAACGACTTGCGATGATCGAGCAAATTGCCGTGCTTCGTTCGCACGTACCAGGCTTGTGTACCCTTGGGAATGCCCCCGTCCCACAAGACGGTACCGTCTCCACGGCGGCTACCCACGACGCGGATCTTGCCCTCGTCGAGGGCAATGCCCGCGGGCGTCTCGCGTGCACAGCCAGCGACGTACTTGATGTGCTGGTGATGTCGCAAGGGGACGTCCAGCACCCGTCGCGCCGCCGCGCCCGCTTGGCGCAGCATGTTGCCGTTGGGCACAGACCACCCGCGCTCTCGCAGGTCGCGGTACTCGCGCCAGGTGGCCAACGCGAAGTGGTCCGCTTGCTGGTGGGGCTCGCTGCCGGGCTGCGGGAGCAATTGAAGGTAGCCCTGAAACTCGTTGACGACGTCGAGCAACGACTCCTTGTCGTTCAGCTGATCGACCAGCGCCAGCAAGGAGATCATCTTGCCCCGCCCGAGCAGCGAGCGCACGCTCGCGTAGGAGCCCGCGTTCGGTGTGCCTGCCATCACCAGGCGACCGCCAGGCTCCACGATGCGATCCCACACCTCGGGCCGACGCGCCATCATCGCGCGAGCCACCAACCCGCCCATCGAATGGGCGATCAAGTGAATCGGCCGCTGGCCCTGGGTGAGGGCACCCTCAAGCTCATCCGCCAGCTGGTCGCCCAACGCCTCCAAGGAGAGGCGCCAGTCGTAGGCGTAGGGCACTACATTGAAGTGCTCCCGCGCGTACTTCACGAAGCTGCCGTAGGCTCCGGCGTTCAGCGACGTAGCCTCCACGCCAGCCGCGTCGACGGCAAGCTGGTTGATGCACCCGCGCGCCAGATCGAAGAAGTCGAGCCAGATCTTGTTGCCATCCACGCTCAGGTTCGAGCCCAAGATACCAGGCAGGACGTACAACCAAGGCTTCGCCTCGTCGACGACCAGCTCACCCTCAGCGTTGCTCGCCCCCCTGTGAGCTTTCTCGACCGCCTCTGCACGTCCTCGCAGGCTATCGAAGCCGCTCATCTCCTCTCCCCGAAGCGCATCAGCAATCGCCGCGGCGCTTTGCGGATGAGAGAAGTACCCACCGTGGGTCACCTTCGGCACGTGAAACAGGCGGCCATCCGGGCGGCGAATGCCGCGTTTCATCGAGGCCGTGGGCACCACCAGGTCGTGGTCTTCACCGAAGTACCGATCACTGACGAACTCCGCCAGACGACCGGCGATGCCACTGCCCTCGAAGTCACCGGACACTACCGTGAGGTCAGCTTCTAGCGTCGGAAAGGTATTCAGCACGCGCACCGTGGGCGAGTCGACCAGCATCGACTCCAAGCCCGGCAGTTTCATCGGATCGGCACGCAGTTCGGCGGCCGCGGCGAGCACGTCCGCCGCGATGCTCGCGACGTCTGCCAGATCGCCGGCGAGGCCACCTGTGGGCACGCCGAGGGCCTTTCCCAAGGCCTTTGCCGAAGCCTTTGCCACGTTGATGACGACCGACAGCCACAGGTCGAAGCGCCCCTCCATCAAGGTGGTGCCGCGAGCCGGGCAGGCCACGCGAACGAACCGCTCGACGGGTGACCCATCCTTCCTAAACCGATCGCTTAGCGCCCGCAGCGCTTGCTGGTCTTCGTCGCGGGGAAACAGGCCGATCGCGCTCGCGTCGAACACCGGCTCGTCGCGGCCCTTCGCGCCGCGGCCAGCACACAGCAGCTCGCCGACCAGTCCACCCCGCGAGTGGCTGATTAGATGTACCGGCGTGTCGCTCGGCAGTAGCTCAAGGAGGTCGCGCGCGTTCTCGGCGGGACTCTGCGTGATCGAGCGGTGATCGAAGCCATAGATGCGATCGCCGTAGGTGCTCAGCAAGCGATTCCAGCTCTCGGCCTGGGCACGCTTGAGGCTGGCGAAGGAGCCTGGCGTGGTAGAGAAGGTGCCGTGAATGAGGACCAGAATGGGCCCCTCGTCCGTGGCTATCTGCGCCTGACTCGTCACGCACTCACCTAGCACCTCGCCGTCGAAGCGATACAAGCCGCCCACCTGGTCACCGGTGCTCGCTAACCGATCCTTCTCGATCTTCTCCGCCAGCAGGTCGATGGTCGCGTCTGCACCGATCTCCACCAGGTCGATGCCGACGGTCTTCAGGCCCTTCACCGCCCACGCCACCCGCCCGCGGGTGCCGCGAGGATTGCGCACGGGATACTCAAGAGGCAGATCTTGGGGGGAGCGAGCGCGCGCCTTGAAGGGTTGATCGCCCGTGTCCTCGAGGTACTGCTCGACGGTGGTCCACAGCACCAGGCCATCGCCCAAATCGACCTCTAGCAGATCGTTTCCGCGCGCCTGCGCTTCGACGCGCTCGCCGCCCGCGCGGGCGCCAGCGTCACAGGCCACATCCAGGATCACCTTCGCTTTGACGCGCCTGGTGGAAGTGGGCAACTCGCTCTTGGTGCCATCGTCGATCTGTCGTCGACGTCCCTGCAGACGGATCTTCGCAGTCATTGATCTTCCTTGGTGCAGCGCATCGCCGATGTGGCGCAAGCGTGGGCGTAACAATGCGACATTAGCGAATCAAAGGCGAGAGCTGGATGGGCACCGTCAGCGCACGAGCGCTTTTCCGAACGAAACGCTATGGCGAGCCAACGCAACTACTAGCTCCAGCTAGCCGTCGAATCTACCCTATGTGTCCATAGGCACCACTCCCTCTCACACACGCCATTCCTGGAGCCACAAGCCACTTCGCCGCGCCCGCGCCCGCTGTTACGGCCCTGCACTCGCCCACCGTGCGCCGCACCACTATCGCGATCGCGGCGCAGCGCCGCCCTCGGGGCGCACAGGGGCCCAGCTCAGCGCTCGGTGCGGTAGGCAACGGGCTGCCGCCCTCAGGAAGGACTGTCGCAGACAAGAGCGCCCCCTGAGCCCAACAGCGGTAACATCGTGGCCGCAGCGAGCGTCCCCGTCCGCTTCGTCCCTTCACAAGGCAACGAGTCCCCATGAGCAAGCGATTATCTGCCGGCACCGACAGCGACACCGTCTCCGTAGACGTAAATCCCCGCGGGGCCCTCGAGATGCTCTCGCAGCTAGAGGTGGACGTATTGCGCCGCGCCGGCACGGGCAGCGCCGCCGAACTCTTCCGCCGCTGCGCCTTGGCCGTGCTGAACACTAGCAACGAGACTGACGACGCTGCGGCGATCTTCGCCCGCCACGCTGATTTCGCCTGCGAGATCCTCCAGCGCACCCGAGGCGTCCAGCTGCGGATCGCCAGAGCTCCCGCCGGCGCCTTCGTCGACGGCCACATGATCGAGGGTATCAAGGAGCACCTGTTCGCTGTACTTCGCGACGTGCTCTACATGACCACCGTGCTCGAGCAAGACGATCTGTTCGATCTCGATAGCACCACCGGCATCACCAACGCTGTCTTCCATGTGCTGCGAAACGCCGACATCCTGGCGGTTCGTACGCCGCCTAACCTTGTCGTTTGCTGGGGAGGTCACTCGATCGGCCGCGAGGAGTATGACTACTCCAAGGCCGTTGGCTACCACATGGGTCTGCGCGGCCTCGACGTCTGTACCGGCTGCGGCCCCGGCGCCATGAAGGGACCGATGAAGGGAGCTGCCGTCGGGCACGCGAAGCAGCGAAACCGCACCGGGCGCTACATCGGCTTCACCGAACCTGGAATTATCGCCGCCGAGCCACCTAACCCATTGGTCAATCACCTGGTGATCCTGCCGGATATCGAAAAGCGCCTCGAGGCTTTCGTACGAGCGGCCCACGCGATCGTGATTTTCCCCGGCGGCGCGGGCACGGCGGAGGAGATACTGTATCTGCTCGGCATCTTGATGCACCCCGACAACGCCGATGTAAGGCTGCCGTTGGTGCTGACCGGACCGGAGCACAGTCGGGACTGGCTGGAATCGGTCGATGCCTTCCTAGTAAAGGCCCTGGGCGAGCAGGTGCGTGGATACTACGAGGTGATCGTAGACGATGCTCCGGCCGTAGCGGAGCGCGTGAACGAGGGCGTCAGGCGGGTGCGGCGCAATCGCGTAACCACCGGCGATGCGTTCTACTACAACTGGCTACTGCGAATTCCCTACGAGTTCCAGCGCCCCTTTGAGCCCACGCACCAGAATATGGCGGGCCTGCGCTTGGAGCGGGACCGGCCGGTGCACGATTTGGCCGCGGATCTGCGACGGGCGTTCTCTGGCATCGTGGCGGGCAACGTGAAAGAGCCAGGAATTCGCGCCGTGGCTGCGCACGGACCGTTTCGAATTCGGGCGGACGAGACCCTGCTAGCACCGCTGGACGGCTTGCTCAGGGAGTTTGTGGCAGCGGGCAGGATGAAGCTGGTTGGGGAGTACGTGCCTTGTTACGAGGTGCATGGGTAACGGCGCAGCAGTGCGATACCGAACCACCTGCTCGAAAACTGACGTGAGATAAAGTGGCGAGTAGCAACACCCACCAGTAGGCCAACCATAAGGGACACGGTGGATGAAGCTCCTGCACGGCATCACGCCCATTCTGCTGGTATTCGCTACGGGGTGTACCACGCTGTCGACCGCAATCGAGAAGAGTGCGACCGACTACAACGAGGCTGTCGCGAATTCTGCCGACGAGGTCATTCTCGTCAATGTGCTTCGATCAGCCTGCGGCCTGCCGCGTCACTACACCGCCGTCACCCAAGTGACGGGCAACTCGACGCTGACCCTAAACGCCAGCACCACGGCCACGGTCGCGGGCGATTTCACGTCTCGCGAGCTCAATGAGGTACTTAGTACCAATACGAACACCGAGACCAACGTGAGCTCCGGCGACGTCGTCATCTCGGAGGGATCCAACGCACCGGACACCCTTAAGCGGACACTGAACTCCGCGAAAAACACATACACACCGTCCGTTGGTACGAGCTACGTGACCAACCCGAGCTACGTTGTTGGTGTTCTCGCCAACCAAGAGTTTTACCGTGGGATAACGAGTCCGATCTCCACCGGCACATTCGGCCTTTACGTGGCACAGGGATGGCCGTCGGATCTCCTCGCACACACGCTGCTCGAAGGCATCGAGTTCGAGTTCCCGGACGGCACCCGCGTGTATGTCGAGAACGATCCAAGGAATCTCACTTGGAGTAAACTGGTAGACGAGAGTTTCTCTCTGACGCTTTACCGCACGGAGGGCAAGAAGACACCTATCCTGAAGACGAAGGACTTGAGAGCTAAGGACATCCCGGCTCTGTACAAGGCAGGATTCGAAGCGTCTAACTGCAAGGCAGACGCTTGCTACGAGATCAGCCGCAGCGCTAAAGGCGGTGTTTCGCTGACCATGCGCACCTACAAGGATACGGACACTTACGGGTGGTGGAACACAACCTACCAAGCCGCGATCGACGACTTCCCGTACGTCCGATTGGCGCTAGCCAGTCCGGACGACATCTACCTGCCCACCGTTAATGGCGCGCTACCGAGGACTTATCTGCTAGGGGCTCTCTCTCGCTTGACGGCCGGAAGTTCACTCACGCCAGTGGCAACCGGTGCACCGTCCTCCTCCGCAAGCCCAGAGGAGTCCGACAAGGAACCCTTTAGGCTGTTTCAATCCCAGCTATTCGGCGACTCGTTGCGCGCACGCTACCGGCTCTTAGAGACTCCGCCGCCCCCCAACGACAAGAAATGCAAGGCACGCAGTACCGCACTCGCCGCTAAGGCCATGTCTCAAGTAGTCGATATCGCGGCGAAGGATGACGATCCCTTTTTTCAGGCATTTGTGAAGTGGGAGATGACTCGCGACCGCAACTCCGTTGAGCAGCGCCTCGCCAAATCAATGATCGCCTTTTGCGGATTGAACGACGCCGATTACCAAGAGCTACTCGACAGCGAGGAACGTCTGTTCAGACACGCTTTCGAGCCATCAATCACATTGATCACGCGCAGTGCTGATGGTGCCGTAGATGGAGCCGGAGAGTACCTCCGTAGAACCGATAAGATATTGGCAAACCCTGGCTCTACAATTGCCGCTTGCACCGATCAGACGAGCGGCGAGGCGCACAACCGAACGGTCGATGGCAGCGAGCTGTTCGGGCTCAAGTTCGGTGACGACAGCGCTCGCACGTTCATCAATGCAAGTTTCGCAGGCACTAGGATTGGCGTTGACCCGGCGAGCCGAGGCGCCCAAGTCTTGTCATTGATCGATCAGCTGATCAATCTGAACAAGAAAGCTAAGGATTTGCCTAACCAGCAGTTCATAATCACCCAGTGAGAAGTGCTTCCTGAGCTAGGGATAGGGCGGGCGATGTGCTCCGCGGACATGACGGCGCCGGATTGCATAAGGGTAGGACGTTTGATGACGTCCGTAGCATGCGGGGTGCGCTACAGACTGTCGAGCTTCTCCTTCGAGTAAAATGCCATCAACAGCTGATCCTTTATCGACAAGGCCTTCGCCTTGCCAGCACCGATCTGTCCCACCTGCGTATCGCCGCAATAGGTGCCGAACAGCCGATCCCAGAGGATGATGTTGCAGCCGTAGTTGGTGTTGCTCTGCTCCAGCGCATGGGCGTGATGAACATGGTGCTGCTGCGCCGTCGCGAAAAACCAGTCGTAGCCGGGCATCGATTTGAGCGGTAGATTTGAGTGGTTTAGCTTGCCGTTCCACATCCCGAACGCGCCGGAGACGGCCATCACGTAGTCACTAGCACCGAGTAGGGCTAGGGCGACCGGCGTACCGACGGCGAGTGCGAGGTATTCCAGCGGATGGGTGCGAGCGCCGCGCATGCAGCTCATCTTCGTGATGTGATGATGTGTGGCGTGGATGCGCCACCAGAAGGACGACTCGTGCTGCCAGCGGTGAAGCCAGTAGTAGACGAAACTCGCGACCAGCTTTACCGCGAGAGCGGCGGCGATCAGGCCGAGGACTGATTCGGGTTCCAGGGTGATTTGCAGAGGAGCCATGTCTCGCAGGGCGCGGAAGCCCTCGGACAAGGGGGTCTTGTAGTAATCGCTGTACAGGGGCGCCCACAGGAGGCCGCCCATAGCGAGCCAGAAGGCGTCCTCCGCCAGCTCGTGCGGTTCGAGAATCCAGTCCCTACGCTTGGTCCAGATGCGCTCAGCGAAGATGAGCAGCGGCGTGGGTAGGATGATCATGATCAGGGCGAAGAGCTTGTGGTCCCACCACTCGGTCACGATCATCGTGGCGACCAGCAGCATGGACCCGATGACCAGCGTAGGCTGGATGGCGGCGGACAGGTAATCCCCCGCGGTCCAGGCTGCCCTGCTGGCGCCCGCGGTGCGGTGCACGGGCGGGTTGGTGGCTTGCTCTAGGCTAGCTGCTTCGTCCGACATCTCGCTCCTCCCTTAGCTGTCTTGACGCCTCCAATCATTCGTTGTCTGCAGCAATAATCAGGCCACATCTGGCCAATGGGCGGCGGTGGTCACCTATGCGCCATTGCAATCGAAACCGGCACAAAGATGGGCGGGCCGCACGGATCGCCGCAGACGCTACGCTTGTGGGCAAGCAACCGCGCTTGCCCTGAACTGAGTCAGCCAAGCCCTAATGTCGTGCATAGTTTGGACAGAGCTGACCGTGCGGACCCACTGCTAGGAGCGCTTTACTCTCCCTCCACGGCTCCGCATTACCCACTGAATTTTCGACCAATTCTTCACCCTATCGCCGCAGTGGATGACGGTGCGGCCCCGGTCCGTGAGGATGTTGCGCACGGGCACACCCCTTGCATGCTGCCAGTGATCGCGGCCCGGCGGCAGCCGGTCGTATAGGCGACCGAGGAGCTGACGCCGCACCACGATCGATCTGGGGTGACTCACGCGAATGGGAAGTCAGGATGTCCGACAAGCCGCCGAGAAAGCTCTCACACCAAACGAAGGGCCTGATCCTGATCTTCGGTGCAATCCCGATAATCGCGTTTCTAAAAGCGGTGTATGACGACCACGTGATTTTGGGCGCCGTAGCCTCACTAATGTTGGCGTTGGGCGCTATCGAGCTCGGCAAAAAGGACGAGTAGCACTGCGTGGTGGTGCGTGGACCGCGGCTGGGCTCCGACGCTTTCGGCGGCGCGCCGCATCGATTCCCACCATCCCCCACCATCGTCTTCGCGCGTCCAGGCGTCTGCGCTCGGGCCTTCGCAAAAAATAAGGCGCCACCGACCCGCCGGTCAGCAGCGCCTCAGCCCCAGTCAGGGTCGTCCTTCTCAGCTACTCGTTAGGCACCCACCGATCCACCGTCGCGCTACGCGCGTTCGACGCCTCGGACGGCGGCCCCTCTGCCCACGGCAAGGACTGGCTCCATACGTAGCCTTGGGACCAGGTGTAGCCCTGGCTCCACGTGTAACCTTGCGACCAGGTGTAGCCCTGACTCCACGTGTAACCTTGCGACCAGGTGTAGCCCTGGCTCCAGGTGTAGCCCTGCGACCAGGTGTAGCCCTGACTCCAGGTGTAGCCGCTACCTTCCAGTTCCTGGTTGGGCGTGGCCGCCTCCATATCCATCAGATAGAACTCGCCATCGTCGTTCATGTTGGCGGGGCCACCGAAGTGGCGAATGCCGGCGAGGTCGTCGGCGATGTCTAGGCCAACGTTGGCGCAACCTGCGGCGTCGGTCTGCAGCGCGGCGGACACGTCGATGAGGCCCGCCCCCTGCTGAAAGACGCTGAACGCTGACCCGCCGTCTGCGTCGGTCGCACGGCGGGCCGTCGCCATCAGCCGGCACTTCACCTCGTCTGGCGTGAGCTCAGGCTCGGCGTCCAACAGCAGTGCAACTGCGCCGCTGACGACGGCTGCTGCCTGCGAAGTGCCCGACATGGCGTAGTGCCACTCGTTCGGCGCCATGGCTTGGGGATGCTCTACCAGGAGTCGGCTGTCGTCGGGCACAAGGCCCAGCAGGTGGCCGCCGGGGGCGATCACGTCCGGCTTGACGAAGCCCTCGTAGGTCGGGCCGGCGGACGAGAAAGAGGTCACGTGATCGTCCGCGGGAATGTGGGGCGTGTAGTTATCGGTCATCGCGCCCACGGTGATCACGTAGGGCACGTTGCCGGGCACACCGATGCTCATCGGCTCCGGTCCAGTGTTGCCCGCAGATACCACTACCACAATGCCCGCCTTCCAGGCGGCCATGACCGCCTGGTTGATCGGGTCTTCCCAGTAATGCGAGTGGGGTGCTGCGCTAAACGACAGGTTCAGCACGCGGATGTCGTGCTGCTCACGGTTGGAGACGACCCAGTCGATCGCCTCGATCACATCGAGGTAGCTGCCGGCGCCGTCGCCATCGAAGGCGCGCACGGAGATCAGGCTCGCATACGGGGCCACGCCTTCGTATTGGCGGGTACTGCGGTTCCACCCGTCGTTGATGATGATGGAGCCCACGTGCGTGCCGTGGCCGCTCTCATCACCAAAGCCGTACTTCCACCACTGATGAGGGCGCTTCACACGCACATCATCGCCGAGCACGTCCACCTCGACGATCCACTTGGTCCAATACTGCTCGCTGAGGTAATCGGAGATGCCGGTGTCGATCACGGCAACGCCAACGTCGTAGCCGTAGATCTCCAGATCGTGCAATGCGCCAGCGCCGACTTGTGCCGGGTAGAAGGTCGGCACGTACCAAGCGTGCCGCGGAATACTGCGCAGGAAGTCCTCTAGGTTAGAGGTGGCCTCGTTCGCGCTGGAGGCGCGCACGGTCGTATTGTTGAACACCCTCGCATCGGGGTGATGACGCAGGGCTGCAGCCTGCTCTTCGCTCAGTCGCGCGCCGACGGTGTTGATCAGCTCGACGGAGGACACCACCGTGCCGCCCACCTGACGCACGAGCGCCGCGGCCGTCGCAACGTCCCGCGCTTGCACGAGATAGCTCGTAGCGGCACGCAGCGCCTCGACCGGCGCTGCGGCCTGCTCTTGCTCTGAACTCAGCCCATGGTTGGCGTGCGCTGGCTGCGTGACGCCGCTCAGCACCAGCAGCGCTGCGCCTACGGTTGCGAAACCCTTCATCCCTCTCTCCCCGGTACGGAATCGATGTGGGAGTGAGTATCCGCGGTTCAATATCGATGTGCTTGGCAAGCATCCTGTGCAGCAACGGACGAGCTGTGACCAGCGTCAAATAACCAAGGGGTAAAGCCTATTGTATGACTTAATGCTCCGCACGCGATGCCCGCTTCAAGCCGCTCGAGGCGAGCACGATCGCCACAGCGGCGATGGCAAAGGCGCCGAGACCGACGGTCAACACGCCCTCGTAGCTATTGGCAGACACCAGCGTGGCGGTGGCGGCCGGACCGATGCCTGCGCCGGCACCGCTGGCAATCCCCCCAGCAGTGACAACCGCGCCACCGGGATCTAGATCGGCGAGCACGCTTTGGACATAGGGCGTGACGAAGGCCCACGCCACGCTGTGGATGCAGGTGAAGGCGAGGAAGCCCGCGTAAGAGTCTGCACTCAGGATCCCGAGGAGGGAGCCAGCCCCCACGGTAAAGCCGACCAGCGCCGGAAGTGCGTGGCCGAGCCTGCTGCCCAACAGCAAAATCCCAAAGGCACCAGGCATCCCTAGGATCGAGGCGAGCCCTAAGCTGGTGCCGACCTGCGCATCGCTCAGTCCCGCATGGACGGCGATCCGCTCGAGAAAGGCATCCGTGCCCACGTTCGAGGCCTCGCTGAAACACAACGCCACCAGGCCCGCCAGGGCCGGTACCGCCAATAGCAGACGCCACTCGGCGCCTCGAATGGTAATCCCCGCAGCGTCGGCAGCATCCGCAGGCAGGCACCGCACACAGGGCAGTACCAACAGCTGCGCCCCTGCGAAGCCCAGGTACATCGCCCGCACCCCCATCTGCGGCAGGTAGGTCGGGAGGGCCCAGAGGAATACGCCGGCAACCCCGAACTGCAGCATCATGAACAACCCATAGCAGCGCTCGGACTCGGGCTTGCGCGCAAAGGAACTCATCACCGCCGCGTAGGCTGCCCCCTCGCCGAGGGCGTTGAGCATGCGCAAGCTGTAGAACAGCGCGAGGTTTTCGTAGCTCAGGGCCGTCACGACGTTCGTGACGATGGCCGCGCCCAGTCCCATCGTCGCGAGGCGGCGCAGGGGCAGTCGATGCATGCGCAGGGCGCAGATCAGGGCGACGGTAACCGTGCCGATCGCTCCGTACGCTGAGGTGACTCCGGCCTGCGTATCGGTCAGCCCCCCGAAGTCGACCAGTACCCCGATGATGATCGGACCGATGAGAATCGGGATGAGCGCAACGCAGCCGATGAGCGATGCCGCCCAAATCGCGGGCCCGGGAATCACCTAGCGCTGCACGCCGTCGAGAGTCATGAGTGCGCCGTAGCACTCGGGTCGTCGATCGCGGAACACGCCCCACTCGGTCCGGTACCGGTCGCAGAGATCGAGATCGACCGTCGCCAACAAGCTCATCTCGGTACGGTCATCGGCCTGCGCCAGCAGGGCGCCCGTATGATCGGCGATGAAGGAGTTGCCGTAGAAGGACATCTCGAGCTGCGCCGTCTGCGTGGCCACGTCCGCGCCGACACGGTTCGACGCCACGAGGGGCACCATGTTGGCAGCGGCATGCCCCTGCATCACTCGGCGCCAGTGCGCTCGCGAGTCGAGGGATGCATCGCCGGGCTCACTACCGATCGCCGTTGGGTAGAGGAGGAGCTCGGCGCCGCCGAGCACCATGGCACGAGCGGCCTCAGGGAACCACTGATCCCAGCAGATGCCGACGCCGATACGCCCGAGACGGGTGTTCCACACTTTGAAGCCCGTGTCCCCCGGACTGAAGTAGGTCTTCTCCTGGTAGCCGATCGAATTCGGAATGTGGGTCTTGCGGTACACCCCGAGCATGGCGCCGTCAGCATCGAACATACAAACGGAGTTGAAGAAGCTGTTGCCGCTACGCTCGAACCAGGACACGGGCAGCACCACGCCGAGCGACGCGGCGAGCGCCTGGAAGTGGGCGAGGAACGGATTGTCCGCCAGGGGCGTGGCGAGGCGAAGGTGCTCGCCATGCTGCTCGATGCAGAAGTAGGGCGTCTCGAACAGCTCTTGAAGGAGGATGACCTGTGCACCCTTCCCCGCGGCCTCACGGACCATCGCCGTGGCCTTAGCAGTGTTCGCCTCCCGATCCCAGCTGCACGCCATCTGGGCGGCGGCCAACGTCACTTCACGCATCTGCGAGCCCCTTCGATCCTGGACCTAGCGAACACCGATCGCTTCCCGCGTCTTTGTCTCATGGGTGCGGTTCGCCTGCAAAGTGGTCAGCTCTTGCCGGAACGGCTCGCCGCCTACCCCACGAGCGAATCATTCCAACCTCCTGAGGTACGCAGCTCCAACCAGATGGCGACTGTGTTGGTTCGACGTCACTCGGACGCACAGATCTTCCCACACCGGCGCCTTTGGTTAACAATATCGAAAACGAACCCCTGGAACAGGAATGGACACGCCGAAGCAATTCCAAGCGATCATGGTGGCAAGCACCTTCGCAGATCTCAAGGAGGATCGTCGCGCGGTCATCGACGCGATCAACCGACACGGCTTTCGGGCTGAGGTGATGGAGTACTCCGGCGCGCAGGCCGAAAGCAACGTCATCGACGCGTCCTTGAAAATGGTACGGAATGCCGCCGCCCTCGTTACCGTCATTGGCCACCGCTACGGCCAGATACCGTTGTGCCCCGATAGTAATCCCGACGAGCTCTCCATCACCGAGCTCGAATTCAATGAGGCAATACGGCTCGATCGCCCTATCCTGCTGTTCATTATGGGCGACGACTATGCCGTTAAGCCCGCCCACGTCGAGCGGGACCCTGAAAGACTCAAGAAGCTCCATGCCTTCCGAGAACGCGCGAAGAAGATGGGCGCGGGGAGCGAGGTCGAACGGATATACCAAGTATTCAACACCAAAGAAGAGTTTTTGGTCGCCGCGACTACGGCGGTAGCGAAGGTCGCGAGCTTCTTGGATCGCCAAGCGGCTGCTTCACCCAACACCGGCCAACTACCCACTCAGTCTGTCGACGGCCTTCATGCCGCCGCGGCCCCGGACCTGCGCGCCCTGCCACGCTACCTCGGTTCTCACCGTTTCGTAGGACGTCAGGCCGAACTCAATATGCTCGATGATTGGTGCGCCGCGGCAGATCCCAATCCGATGCTGCTCTTCGAGGCGATCGGTGGATCGGGCAAGAGCATGCTCACCTGGACCTGGCTAAACGCCCACGCTCCCGTAGTGCGCGACGACTGGGCCGGGCGGCTTTGGTTTTCCTTCTACGAGGGCGGCGCCACGATGCGCAGCTTCTGCCAAGAGGCGCTTGCCTACATCACCAGTACACCCGTCGAGGAGTTCCGAAAGCTCACCACGCGCGCGATGATGCCTGATCTGTTGGCGCAGCTCGAGGCTCGGCCCTGGCTTCTGGTGCTCGACGGGCTGGAGCGAATTCTCGTGGCGTACCACCGAGTCGACGCTCCGCACATGCGGGACGGCGAGGTGGAGCAAGCGACAGACCAGATCCTAGACCGTGATCCCCGTGCCGCGATCAATCCCGAGGACGACGAGCTTCTACGCCGCTTAGCCGGGCCATCCCAGTCGAAGGTGTTGGTGTCGTCACGTCTGACACCGCAGGCACTGGTAAACAACGCAAACGCACGAGTGCCCGGCGTGCGCCACGAACCGCTCTACGGCTTGCGGCCATCAGATGCGGAAGCGATGTTTCGAGCTTGCGAAGTCACGGGCGATGGCGCGTCGATCCGTAGGTACTTGCAGCGCAACTGTGATTGCCATCCGCTCGTCATCGGCGCTTTGGCGGGCCTGGTTAACGAGTACTTGCCCGACCGCGGTAACTTCGACGCTTGGCTCGAAGACCCTGCGGCGGGCGGTAAGCTTGGCCTCGCCGACCTAGACCTAAAGCAGCGCCAGCATCACATTCTCGATGCAGCAATCAACTCACTGCCGCCCCCGGACCGTCGACTGCTGCAAACGCTTTCCCTTCTGAACGGTAGCGCCAGCTACGACACCCTTAGGGCGTTCAACCCGCATATGCCTCCTGCGCCCGCGAAGCCCCAGGAGTTCCGGCCATTTCGATACGAGGATTCGGAGGAACGCCTGCTCGCTCGACAGAAACACCAACAGGCGCAAACGGAGTACGAGCAGCAGTTGTCGACATGGCAAGACTCTCCCGAATACGCAGCTGCCATTGCTGATTTCGATGAAACGCTTCGCCAACTCGAACGACGCGGACTTCTTCAGTATGAACGGGGGTTGAAGTCATTCGATCTCCACCCGGTAGTACGGGGTGTGGCCTCCGGGCGTCTCAATGACAGTGAGGCCCGTGAGATCGGTGAAGGTGTGGTCGACTACTTTTCAGGCAAACCGCTTGACACCTGGGAGCAGGCGAAGAGCCTGCACGATCTAGCGCCTGGGATTCAGCTTGTCGTCACCCTAACTCGGATGGGGGAGTTCGAGCGTGCCAGTCGTGCCTATCTAGGTGATCTTGTATCTGCGTTGAACCACAGCTTGCAGGCGAAATCCGAGCAGCAGCGGGTATTGAAGCCATTTTTCCCAGACGGCTGGCACGGAAGAGTAATGTCGAACAGTCCACGCAACCAGGCGATGCTGCTAGGTGCAGCGGGCGTTGCATTCTCTCGGCAAAGTAGCCGTCTAGCGTTAGATCTTCGACAGCGAGCTCTCCGCATTTGGATAGACGAAGAGAGCACCGGGCATGTTTGCTCTGCTCTGAGAGAGGTTGGCGGCTGCCTTGAGGAGATGGGAGATCTAGGCGTGGCAGCAAAATGCTACCAAGAAGCGCTAACGCTAGCAGAGACCGCCAGGTATGAGGACAGCGTGTTTTCGACACTGTTGTTCATCTACAACACCGCCCAGAGACGCGGGGACACAACAAAGGCTGATGAACACTATGCGCGCCTAAGTACATCCCTAAAGGGCAGGAACCAGAGCGCTCTTCAACGGAGCCGCCTGGAGACGATCCGTGCCCACGATATGTACCATCGCGGGCACCCGGAGGACGCTCTCACAACGAAGGCTTCACTACTCTGCAAAGAAGCTAGCAATCGCCTCTACTTGCACTTTTGCTTGATGTTGCAAGGAGAGATCCTCCTAGATCGCGACGAAGTAGTGCCAGCACTTGCTCCGCTTACGGAGGCGGTGCGCCTCTTGCGAGAAAGCGGGGAGGATGCCCCTAGAGCGGAGTCGCTACTCGCCTTAGCAAAGCTACGAGCGGGTCAAGAGTCAGAGGCGCGAGATGTCGCCGAGCGATACGACGATTTGGAGCTGAGCAGCTTTGAGCAGAATGGGGGACTGACACTCGTCATTGCAACGATCTGGCAAGAACTTGGGGAAGGAGAACTGGCGGTCAAGGCGGCATTGAGGGCTCATCATTTCGCGTGCGGCAGAGGTGAGCCTTACGTGGTCCGATTTCGCCTGAACCGTGCGATCAGGCTTCTCGAAGACCTCGGACAGACTCTGCCACCGATTCCCCAGTACGACCCCTCTGAAGACCTCAGATTTGATTGGGAAGGCGACTTGCGAGCGCTCAACGAGAAAGCGCGGAAGGGGCGAGAATGAGGTGACGCGAGATCACCGAGTACAGGCTCTGGATTCCTGGCACGCTTCCCTCGGCTGCCCAAGCCACCGAGTCAGAGGGTGTCTCGTAGGTGGCGTCACTGTGGGCAGCTGCGTACCTTACGCGTCGATGGGACGTTGTTTCGCCATCAAGGGGGGAGCTGGTTCGGTGCTTCAAGCGACTCACGATTCTAGCCGGGTAGCGACCGCGACCAGTCCAGTGCACTGCGCCTGCAGCTATGATCCGATTGTCAGAGTGTGCGCATCAGGAGGCGTTCACGTATTCACGCAGCGTTGCCCCAGCTAGCCCGGCTTAAGGAGTGTACCGAGTGGATGGCAGACGCTTCGCTCCTACCGCTGTACCCACATAGCCTGCAAACTAGGGCATCCGTGAACGAGAGAGAGCCCTGCAAATGACCACCTACCGCATGCCCGCCGAGTGGGAGACACACGATCGCTGCTGGATGGCCTGGCCCAGCCGCGAGGGGTTGTGGGAAGACCCCGAGGCGACCCGCCAAGCCTACGCTCGCGTCGCCCACGCCATCGCCGAGTACGAGCCAGTCAGCATGCTCGTGCCGCCCCACCTCGCGGCCAGCGCGCGGAACTACTTGGGCAGCGACATCACCCTGCTCGCGGTGCCGATCGACGACTCCTGGTGTCGGGACAGCGGCCCCAACTTCGTGCACGGCGATGACGGCTCCCTGGCTGGCGTCTCCTTTACCTTCAACGCTTGGGGAGGCAAGTACCACCCGCACGATCAGGACGCGCTGATGGCCGAGCGCATTCTGGCCTCCCTGGACTTGCCCGTCATTCGCTCAGACCTGGTGGCCGAGGGCGGCGGCCTCTGCGTCGACGGTGAGGGTACGCTCCTCACCACCGATTCCTGCTTCCCGAACGCCAACCGCAACCCCGACTGGACCCGGGAGCAGATCGAGGCGGAGCTGATGACACGGTTAGGCGTGGAGAGGGTGCTGTGGTTACCAGGCGATGCCCTGGACCAGGAGACCGATGGCCATGTGGACGGCGTTGCCGCCTTCTCGGCGCCCGGGAAGATCATCGTCGAATCCACCGACGACCCGGCGGATCCGCGCAAGGCCTACTTCGACACCCTACACGCGGCACTCGATCAGCAAACCGATGCGAAGGGCCGCCCCTTCGAGCTGTTACCCCTGCCGGAGGCCAGCGAGGACTGCATCATCGGGGATCGCTTCTGCCTGTCCTACGTGAACTTCTACCTAGCGAACGGCGCCGTGATCGCCCCGTCCTACGGCATCGCCACCGACGATGCGGTGCGCGAGCGCCTCAGTGACTACTTTCCCGGGCGCGCCGTCAAGATGGTGAGCATCGACGCCATTGCCGTGGGCGGTGGTGGCATTCACTGCATCACGCAACAGCAACCCGCGCCGGCGGCCTGAACCTCGAGGGGACCGGCGCGGCGTGCACGTGCCCCGGTCCACCCAACCCTTACTTTCGCTAGTTGCCGGCGAAGCGGTAGCGGAAGCCCGCGTACACTGCCGCGCCCGGCGTGGCGTAGCTGATGATCTCCTCGTAGTCCTCATCGAAGAGGTTCTCCACGCGCGCGTACACCTGGAGGCTATCGATCACCTGGAAGCGTACGTGGAGGTTGACCAACGTGTAGCTCTCCACGGGAGTCGCCTCCGCGACGAAGGTCTCGAAGAAGTTGCGAAAGTCCGTGTCGAGCTGATCGCCGTTGTGGACGACGCTAGCGCCGATCGCAAAGCGCTCATCGAGAAAGCTCTGGTCGACGAGCAGGCTCGCCGTATGCTCGGGCCGGCGAACCTCGCGGCCCGCCGCGTCCGTGGCATCCGTATAGGTGTAGGCGGCGCGCACCAGGGTGCCGCTTCGCGGCTGGTAGGCCACGCTCACCTCCACGCCCTGGCGATCGCTGTCGCCCTCATCGTTGGCCACGGAAGAAAGACCCTGTTCGAAGAGAAACACGCTCTGAATCTCATCCTCGAGATCGGCGTTGAAGTAGGTGATGTCCGCCACGAGGTCGCCGTTCAACAGGGTCTGTTCGATGCCGAAATCCCAGCCCTGGGACTTCTCGGGATTTAGGTCCGGGTTGCCCAGGAACTGGCCGGGAGTGAAGCCGAACTGCTCGAAGAACGTGGGGTTGGTGACGCCGACGCCGTAGCTCGCATGGAATCGCGTGCCGGATTCGAGGATGCGGGCGGACGCCCCCGTGGACCAGGTGAGCTGGTCGTCGAAGTCATCGTTCCAGTCGTGACGCACGGTGCCGGAGAGGAAAAACCGCTCGCCGACATCGATCCGATGCTCCACCCCTGCGCCAAGCAGGCTGCGGTCTTGACGCGGCTCCTGGGACGGGTCGAAGGGCACCGTGTTCTTGAAAGACTCCTGCTCGCGCTCGAAGAAGAAGGTGCTGCGATGGGTGGCGTTGCCGAGATCGCCCCACTCCATCCCCGTGCTCACGGCGAGGCGCGTGCGCGCGGAGTCGGACCCGAAGGTGCCGCCGTCCGTTTCGCTGTCCGTACGCTCAACGGAGACTAGGCTGGTCGAGCGACCGTCCAACGCGCGGAAGGTGCCTCGCACGCCGAGGGTCAGGTTCTCCGTCTTTGCCATGCTGGCGTCATCGACGGCGAGCCCTTGCAGAGGACCTCCGCTGAAGTCGAAGCCGTCAGTCTGCGTGTCTCGCGTGTTGAAGCGCCCCACCAGATCCAGGCGAAATGCATCGCTTGGGATGAACGAGAGCTTGCCGCTGACGGTGGTGTTCTCATCGTCATCATCTTCCTCGCCCAGGGTGTTGTCCTCGGAGAGATCGAAAGACGAGTTGCGCTGGAGCAGCGAGAGGCGTCCACGCAACGGCCCGCTGCCGCCGCTGATAGAGAGCATGCCCTGGCGAACGTCGTTGGCGCCGCCTTCGAAGTTGGCGCTTACGCTCAGGCCGTCCTCTGGGTCCAGCGTCTCGATGCTGATCACGCCGGCGAGGGAGTTGGAGCCATACAGCCCGGACTGGGGCCCACGCAGCACTTGGATGCGCTGCAAATCCCCGGACAGCAGGGAAGAGAAATCGAACTCACCGCTGCCGGCGGCCGACACGTCGATGCCGTCGACCAGCACCAGCACGTGGTTACCCTCGGCACCGCGCAGGCGAAGCTGCGCGAGCCCACCGAAGCCACCGGTTCGGCTAACGGCTACACCGGGTACGAAACGGAACAGGTCCGCGGCGAACTGCACGCCAACGCTGTCGATAGCCGCCTCATCGAGAGTAGTGACCACGTTCCCAAGCTTGTACTGCTGGGTCGGCAGGCGCGAGCCGATCACGATCAGCTCTTCATCGATCTCCTCGATAGAGGCTTCTTGAGCCTGGACAGGAAGTGAGGGGGCGATAAGCAGGCCCAATGCGAGCCACAGGGAGGCGAGGTCCCCGGAAATCCTTGAGAATGGCAACGTACTTTCCTTGGCAGATGAGACTCTAAAGCTGCCGAAGGGGTCGCGTCGCTACCGGATCGACGGCGTTGACCGCAGGCGTGCAGAGGCACGCGGGTCAACGACGGATCGATACTTCCGGGCACGGAGGGCTTTCCATCGCAGCTCTACTAGCACGCCACTGCAACGGATACCGGCCCGCGAAGACTCCCCGCTTCACGGCGCAGTAGCGATTGTCGGTAGCAGGTCTCCTGGCTTACGCCTCATCGCTCGTCTCCGCCTTCCCAGGTCCGGGGAGATCCTTCATGGACCCGCCCTACGACGCAGTGGCCTATTGGAAACTCGCTCCGCGCTAACAGTTGCGAGGACAGCTGCGGATTCTCACCGCATTCCCTTTTTCACCCCCACACGTGGCGAGGGGCTCACCGATTTCGCGAAATTTACAGGAGTGGCAGCGGGAATGAAACCGGCTCGCACCCGCTCATCTACCAGTGGTGATCGGCGTGAGATCGGCGAAGACAAAGCCATCACGTTCTGTTTGAGTTCCCACCTTTACATCGATTGGACGCTCGAAGTCCGGTGAGTCGAAGGCGAACGTGTGGAACTCGCCGTTCTCTCCGCAGGGGTCGACGCTCGGCGGTAGCTCCGCGAGCAAGGTGGGATCGAATTCGCGCCCTGCCAAGACACTCGAACAACGCTTCGGATCCACGCAGGTGATCACCGCACGGAGTCCACCCGCGACCATCTGCTGGGCGAGCATGGCGGTAGGCTGCTGCCACAGCGGGTAGCAGGTCTCGACACCCAAGCGGCCGAGCTGCTGCTCGCGATAGCGCCGGATGTCTTCTAGGTAGAGGTCGCCGAAGGCCACGGTATCGACCGCGAACCGCGACCGCGCCTCGGCGATCGCCTGCCCAACCAACCGTTCATAGTCGGCGTTCGGGCACGGCCAGGGGAGCTCTGCCGTGATCAACGCCAGGCCCACCGCATCGGCCTGGCGCTCGAGCAGCTCGCGACGCACGGCGTGCATTGCGACGCGGTCGGCAGCCTCGTCGATGGTGGTGAGCAGGCCGACCACCTCGACATCGCTGCGCTGGCGGAGCACGTGCAGGCACCAGGCGGAGTCCTTGCCGCTACTCCACGAGAGCAACACGCGGCGAATTGCCGGTCTCTGGGCGGTCATTCGCTCTCAGGCTGACAGGCCGTCGACGACGGCCGGGCGGATGCCCGCATTAGGTTGCGGGTGGACGCGGGGATGCAGTGCGTGCGCTAGCAGCTCCAAGCCGTCGATCAATCGTGGACCCGGGCTCGAGAAGTACGCGCCGCCGTCCGCCAGGTACACCCGCCCCTGTTCGACCGCAGGCAACCCTCGCCAAGCGCTGAGGTCGCGCACGCGGTCGACATCCTCACGAGTCCGCTCGATATCGAAGCCACAGCAAGCGACGAAGAGCACGTCCGCCTCAGCGCCCGCGACCGCCTCCCAGGTGACCGTCGCGGATGGCTCGCCGACACGGCCGAGCACGTCGACGGCGCCGGCAGCGCGCAGTAGCTCCGGCATCCAGTGTCCTGCGCTGAATGGCGGAAGCAGCCATTCCAGGAAAGCGACCCGCGGGCGCTCCACCTCCGGGATGCCCTTCGTGCGCCGAACCACAGCCTCCTTGCGCGATCGCAGGCTCGATACCAGCTCAGCGGCTTGCGCGGCCCGACCCACGCTCTGCCCCACTCGCTCGATATCCGCGAAGACATCGTCGAGGGTCTGCGGGTTCAAATCGATCAACACGGGCGAGGTCGGCAGTGCGGCAATCGTGCTCGCAACATCGCCCGTGGACACGGCGCAAACGTCGCACAGCGCCTGAGAGACGATTACGTCCGGCGCCGCCGCCGCGAGCCTATCCGCGTGAAGGTCGTACAGCGCATCGTTGCCCTCACCCAGGTGATCGCGCACGAAGCTGTCGATCTCATCACTCGGCCTCTGCACCGGCACGCGTGTGCTGGTCATCACGGCCAGCTCGGCGACGTCCGCTGGGAAGTCGCAGCTGTGGGATACGCCGACAAGCTGCTCGCGCAAGCCAAGGGCGCACACGATCTCCGTGGCGCTCGGTAGCAGCGTGACGATTCTCAAGCGAGCACGGCCTTGTCGTGCTCGCCGCGTTCGAGAAACCTCTGGAGCCCAAGGAGCAGCAGGCTGAAAGCCGCGCCAAGCAAAGCGCCAGCACCGTGACGGGCGGCGAGGCCTAGCGCGCGTAGAAGCCGGCACCCAGCGGAGGTGGCGAGGGCGAAGCCGCCGAAGGCGCAGATCATGCCCCTGAGATCGTAGAACCCGAAAATGAGTGCGGCGATCGTGAGCGGGACCAGCGGCACCGGCCAGGCGAGCGGCTTGGGTCCGTGGGCGCCCCTGTGCAGCGCGAGAGTGCCGACGGGCGACATGGCGAAGGGACGGGGCAGCCGGTGGATGAGGGTGGCGATGAAAACGACGGAGTGCTTCATGCAACGCGAGCTCTTTGTGGCGCGACGATTCGAGCGGGACAGCTGGCCTGGAGGCGGGCCCGTTGTAGACTGCCTCCCAAGGGTAGTCGACTTGCTACCCTTGTTCACCCCTACGAAGCTTTGGCAAGGGCGCGATGCCTGTTCGCCAGCGCCCAGCTAGCCGCCAGCAATGCACGACTATCGGATTGACCTCAAGCCGCCCGACGACGAGGCTGCTCACCATCTGATCCTCACACCCACCGCGGAGCCAATGCCCATGAGCCGACTCACGCTGACCTCCCTAGCGTCCATCGGGGCACTGCTGCTGCTCTCGGCGTGCGCGCCGACCAACCCACCGGACGGTACGGAGTCGGCGCCCCCCGTCGACAGCCTCCTCGAACAGGTATCGCGCATGGGCGCGATCGGCTACTCGGGCGGTGGCGTGTTTTCCCCGCTGGCCGATCGCATCGCTTTCGTTACCAACGCCTCCGGGGTGCCGAACGTCTGGATCGCCGAGAACGGCGGCCTCCGCCAGCTCACGACGTCGGACGATCAGATCAACGGCGTGGCGTGGTCCCCAACCGCCGATCTGCTGGCACTCGACGTCGCTCCCGGCGGCGGCTTGAACCGACAGATCTACCTGATGCCAGCAGATGGCGGCGAGCAACGCCTGATCACCGCCGGCGGCGACGTGAACAACTGGCTTGTGGCCTGGAGCGACGACGGGCGCTATGTGAGCTACTCCAGCAGCGCCGCGAGCAACAACGGCATGGACTGCTGGCTGCACGACACGCAAACTGGCCAGAACCGTCTGATCGTCAAGAACCAGGGTATCGACGTGTGCTCCCTGTCACCGAACAATCAGCACGCGTTGGTTTGGCGCATGGTCAGTCGCGGCAACACCGATTTGTACCTGGCCGATATCGACGGCGGCCAGGAACAACTGCTAACCGCCCACGAAGGAGTAGCCATCTCCGAGGAGGCCTTATTCCTTGACGACCAAACGATCGTGTTCGCCACCAATGTCGACCGCGAGATGCTGGCCCTCGCGCGCATCACCATCGTCGACGACGTTGCGGGCGAGCTGCAGATTCTGGCCGCACGCGATGATGCGGAGCTGGCGGGTATCGAGGACCTGGGCGACGGCCGCCTGCTGCTGAACTGGAACGTCGGCGGCCGCAGCGAGCTGGCCTATTTTGCGATCGAGGATGGGCAGCTGAGCCCCGGGCCGACGCTGCCCGCGGAAATCACCGGTTCCCCCCAAGCCTCGGCCGATGGCAACCAGGCCCTGTTCACGGTCTCTGGCTCAACTACGCCAAGCGATGTCTGGCGCCTCGACACGCAAAGCGGCACCTTCACCAAGATCTCGCGTACGCCCCACGACGGCGTGTCGCTCGAGCGCTTGGTCACGCCGCGCTTCGAGCGCTACACCGCCCACGACGGGCTGACCCTGAGTGGTTGGCTATACCTGCCCGCGGACCGAACGGCGCCGGGACCGATGGTACTCAGCTTCCACGGCGGCCCAGAGGGTCAGGAGCGGCCCCGCTTCCGTGCCACCTACCAGGCGCTCCTGAGCCGCGGCATCGCCGTGTTCGCCCCCAACGTTCGCGGCTCCTCCGGCTTTGGCAAGACCTTCGTCAACCTCGACAACGGTGCCCTACGGGTCAACGGCATCAAGGACATCGAATCGACCGTCACCTTCGTGACCGACGCCGGCTACGCAGACCCCGAGCGCCTGGGCATCATGGGGGGCAGCTATGGAGGCTATATGGTGATGGCCGCTATCACCGAGTACCCCGACATGTTCGCCGCCGGCGCCAACCTCTTCGGAGTGGTCAACTTCGAGACTTTCTTCGCCCAAACCGAGCCGTGGATGGCTGCAATTTCGACCATCGAGTACGGCGATCCGGTGACCGAAGCGGACATGCTGCGTCGCTTGTCCCCCATTCACCACGTCGACCGGATCACCACGCCGACGATCGTCCTCCACGGCGCTAACGACACCAACGTACCCGTGGTGGAGGCCGAACAGGTGGTAGAGAGCCTGGAAGCACGCGACGTGCCCGTGCGGTACGTCCTGTTCCCCGACGAGGGGCACGGCTGGGGCAAGGTGGAGAATCGAGTGACCTCTGACGTGGCGATCGTGCAGTGGTTTGAAGAGTACCTGTAGAGGGCGATCGGGCGGGCGAGGTCGGCCGCGATACGATGTGCAAACACGTCGTGGAGGCAGCCACGCGTGAGTGGTGCTCCTAACCAAGCACTTTCGCCATTCCAAGTGGCGCTTGCGGACAAACCCGTGCGCGCCTAGCACGAAACCTTCCTCCACGCGTCCCGCCAACGAGGCCGACGACCAGGCTACGGGTACGCGCACACGCGCCTCATGACCCGCGGGCGCCGACAACCACTGTTCCCGATTGCCTATCAACTACACCGAGGTGGTCCAGGGTGTGCCACTGACCTGACCCGCAATTTGCTTGATGGCAGGTGTCAGAGCGCTGGTGATTGCCGCATCGCCTCCCTTACTCGAAAAGGTAAGCACATAATCACCTCGAAAGACACGAAGCCGCTTCCACAACTCGCTGGAATGGGAGTCTTCTACGCAGATAGCGCGCGGAATGTCCCGTGCCGCTGCGCATCCGAGTTCAAACAGAAGCCACTGAAGATCCCGCTCGTCCTCACCCTCAGTCTGCGGCAACACAACAATAAAGGCGTCGCATTCCTTGATGCGTTGAATCGCCCTGCGTGTGAGATCCGATCCGAGTGCTTCCGCTTGCTCGTAGTCCTCCGTCGTAAACTCATCGAGATCTCCATAGACGAGCTTTATGCCCTCCTGCTCGGCAAGCTTCCCAAGCTTCTCAAACGCCCACTTTCGGTCCTTCCTGAATTGGTGTTTCGTGGAGACAAATAGTGTGGCCGCAGACAGTCGTCGATAGGTAGTGTTGGTGCAGTGGGTGTTGAACTGCATCTTGTTGGCGGAGTCTTCGACAGCCGCCTTCAGTCGGTCGGGGTCCTGGGAGGTTATCTCACCTCTGTCTATGCGCGAGATGGCTATACGTATGTTGCCCTCCTCCCCTTGCTGGGAAATCGCCTTCACCGTCTTCGTTAGAGCTCGGATATGAAAGCCCGCGTCCCAAAGCCCCTTCGCCAACTCATGCTGCAGTCCCAGAGATGTGCTCCCATGCGTTCTGTAGGGAATTTGGATCTCCAGCGACTTTCGCGGCACATCGAGATCGGACAGGTGCAAACGCAAGAACTTCTCGTCCGAGTCGAAGCACGCGATGGTCTTTCTGGGCAGTTCGATCCCGGCGGTACGTTCGTCTCTGGTCAGCCAGAATGGATGGTCGAAGCTGGTCGAAGAGACCAGATTTAGCTTCTGGTTGCTACCGTCAAACTGGTAGCGCAGAGGTCCGTAGTTGGGTTGATTGAGAATTCGGTAGAAGGCTAGGTTCTGCAGCCAACGGATATGAATCGGTTGCGTCGCTTGCTCCTGTCCTAACTGCCGTAGATCGCCAGGGAGCTGATCGACGCTATAGAGCGTTCCGTACTTCGCGAAGCTCTCGAACTTCTTAGGAAGCTTGCGCTCTGTTGCCCCCCTCCAGAGCTCCCTGAAGGGTGGATGCAGCAGCGGACAGCCCTGCTCCGTAAGCACCTCGTCTTCCCGCTCGAGGGCCTGCTGAAGCACCTCGCAGTATCTCAGCGTCTCGGGTGCCAGGACTTCGTGCACGTACTTGCGAAGCTCCGGGCTGGTGGGGGATGGGCTTGCGAATGGGAGATTACCGACCTCGCGCAGACTAAGTGCCTCCCCAATGATGTTCACAGTTCCGTAGTAGTGGCCAACGGGCGTACCGTCGATGCTAAGGATGTTGAAGTTTTGCTGTTTCAGCACTCTGCACGCATCAGCGATCACCCCCGGGCGCTCATGCAGCTGAAGCTCCACTCGAATGAGCCTCGTCCAGCACTCCGGTTCGAACGGAGAGATGACGAGGTGGGGCGTCCGCTGGTTCTCGTCCGATTCACGCCAGGCAGCCACCCAGACTCCCCAGCACACGGAAGAGTTGAAGATGCCTAGCGGCTCTAGTTCCTTTCTCGGGACCTTGACGCCAGTCGCCGTGACGGTCACGAAGTCCACATAGCGCATCGGACAGCACTCCTTAAAACAAGCCGAGTTTCTGTGTTGAGCTAGTTGACAAGTGACGGGAGCACGACTGCTTTCGCACCCGGGGCTGATTCCATCGTCTGAGGGCTCAGCCCGCGCGCGAAGCACCGCTGGGCAGTGAGTAGTCTGCGGGCGCGGGCGAGGCGGTCAGCTGACGTGCACTCGGCCTGACAGCGCGAATTCGAAAGGCGGAGATCGCTCTCCTGCCAGTCCATTGGCCGCGGTCTTCGCGCAGATGAACCGCCGACAGGGTTGGATCCAAGTTGCAACTTGGTTGCGGAAGCCAGCAATCGTCAGATGATGGCGCGCGATGTCCCCCGAGCCACCCAGGTATCGCGTCCGCGAAGGGACTCGATCATGATCCTCGCGGGATCTCCGCCCCAATGGACGCACGCACGGCGCAGACAGCGGCCAGGTTGACGAGGGCGAAACTGCGCAAACCGTCCTTCAGCGCGGATGAAAGGCCGACGCACGCCGCCAGCTCGCCCCTTCGTAGCGGACCGTGTACTCGCTCCCGGTGTTTACCCAAAACTGCTCCCTGTTGAACATGTACTTTGGGTGATAGTCCGTCTGCGTAGCGGCGAGGCGATACTCGCTCCAGCGTGACAGACGGCGCTTACCTGTCGCTTCCAACAGGTAAGTACTGCCCTCGCGATTGACCACCACCCAGGCGTGCCCCTCGTTCTGGTATCTGCCAAGCGCCACCCAGGCATCCGCCCCCATGTCGATCAGCCAGTCCGCCAGGGCGATGGCGTGATCTTCGCAGTCGCCGCGGGTTTGGAGGAACGCCTGGGCCGAGTTTTGCCAGACGTCGTTGAGTCCCGTGTACTGCAGGTGGTCGAACTCATAGGTCTTCCTGCTCGCCAACACGTAGAGGGGAATCCACAGTTGATCAGTGTCGAAGGGACGGTAGCCGACCAGGTAGGAGTTGACGAAGTGGTGCAGATTGTCCAACCCCAACGCCGAAGCGGTGGTGACAGCGTCGTCGGGGCTGCCCCAGCTCCAGGCGTAGGTATGATCCCTGCCGGGTCGGCTCTCAGTGAGTTCGTGGAGTCTCGCCTGGGAGAAGCGCCCGGGCTGACCGAACACCTCCACGTAGCCATCCTGGAGGGTATTTTGCTGCGGTAGGGGAACCGCTCTCGCGCGCTGCAGCCCTTCCTCGATCAGCTGGTCGGTGGGCGGGCCGTCCAGCGCTGTCTGCAGCTCTACCAGCGCGTATAGGAACGCGATCACGACGCCCAGCAGGGCGCTCGCCGTACGCATCTCCCTGCTGCCCTAGTGGGCCGCTTGGCAAATAAGTTGACGCTCAGCGAGTAGCACGGGCGCCATCGCGGCGTTGCATCGCTTGCCAATGGCGATGCCATTGGCTGCGCGACGCGCCTTGCTGACGCTGCCCCTACGCAGACTGAGCGCTACCTTACTTACCAAGCGGCCCACTAGCCCTTCAAACCGAAAGACACGATCAGAGCGACGAAGATCAGGATGGTAGAGGCGAATATGGCGACGGCCACGTTGCCCTTCTTCAGTTCCGCTTCGATGTCGACGGATCTCAGGATCCTCTTGTCGATCAGGATCAGCGCGGTCACGCCGATGATCAACGCAATGATCGTGAAGAGTAGGTTGATGCCAAGGTTGAAGAGGCTAGCGAAGAGGAAGTCGGTTTTCATGAGCGAAGGATACCCTATTGGCCTGCCCTGGCCCTGGCGCCGCGACGCCCATCGCAAGAGCAGAGCGATTCCGGCACCTCCTGACAACCGTGGACGGCTGCAATAGGCGTGCATTTTGCCTAGTGTCTCTCAGTGTGAAGTTCAGCACTCTCCTTGCGCTAGACTGCACGGTCGGCGACAGAGGCAGGGTCGACCGATGCACCCGGTTGTCCCCGGGTCGTGAGCGAGACGGTGCGATTACCGACGGGATAGCACAAGCCATCACCAACTTGGAGGCAACCGACATCGCAACGTCCATGGAAGTGGCGCTGAAAGCCAATGGCGCAGTTCACGATGCCACGCGAGGGGACATCTACGTCACCACCTCTAGCGAGGCGCGGATGCCTAACGGCAGCTCCCTCTTGACCTAATAGGTGATGGGCGCCGCGTTCCACAGCGTGACGTGAGTCGACTGCTCCGCCCTAGGGGCTGATCGGCGCCTAAGGTCTACTTCCCTTGGCTGTCCGCACCGAGCGAGCACCGCTTGCTCGAACGGCACACTCGGACGCTCGAGGAATAGCGCCTGCCCTGTTCTGTGTCGACAGGCTTCGGTTTGTCTCAACCGAGCGGTGGGACAGTCTTGGCCCCCTGTCCCGCAATTCCGAACCGAATTTGGTCTTTGCAAGACCGGCGGTTGAGGTGTTTGCCGATGCCACGCCACTAGGGAGAGCGTCCGCGATACCACGAGGCCTACTGCATGACTCCACGCCGAGTGTACCCTAGTGCTCTGAAACAGATACGCGAGGGAACGATCGCAGTGGGACGAAAGGAACTGGACGAGCAGATCGCAGCGCTGGCAATGCGGTTGCGAGCCGGCGACCCCAACGCTGCCGACCAGATCGGCCGGCTCCTCCACACGCCCCTACTGATCAGCTTACGACGCCGGGTCGCTCCCGAACGCGTGGAGGAGGTTTACCAGGAAACATGGCTACGCTTCTTCGAGCATCTCCTCGAGGGCAAGGAACCGGACTCCCACGTCGCCTGGTTTCTCGGCATTGCCCGCAAGGTCGAGCTGGAGCAATTCAAGCCCAAGGGCCGCTTGCTGGAGCTGAGTACGGAGATGCAGGCCCTGCTGGAGAGCCTAGAGCCATCGCTCGAAAGGTACGCAGAGGCGGAACAGCTGCACCGCAAGGTAGCCGACTGCATGGAGAAGATCCACCGACGCTACGCTCGCATCCTCGAAGGTCAGGTACGCAGGGAGGACCGACACGCCCTGTGTCGGGAAATCAACTTGAAGATCGAACGATTTCATATGTTTCTCCATCGGGCGCGGCAACAGTTAAAGGCCTGCGTGGATGACGAACCGGAAATTACGGGGCTGGACTAGGGGGACAGAACATGGACCATAAGTTCATCGCCGAAAACGACATCATCGGCCAGTACGTCAGGAACGAGCTGACCGACGACGACGCAGAGCGATTTGAGGCGGCTTTCTTCGTCGATAGGAAGCTCGCACGCTTGGTCGAGATTGAGCAGGCGGTACATCAGCACTTCGCCACGCCACCCATCAAGACACCCGCGAAGGACCTACCAAACGCTTCCATCCGCCTTACACCACAGCGGCTTGCGCTCGCAGCCAGCATCGCACTAGCGGTCACGTTGGCACCTAGCCTCTACATGTTGCAACGCTTGGCGGCGAGTCAAGAGCAGATCGAGAGCCTGCTCACCACGCTAGAATCCGAACGGAGTGCTAGCCTCGTCTCCAACACGCTTACGCTCGCCCCCGTCCGCTCAAGCGCCACCCTGGGCCAGGGCGTGGCGCTGCCCGGTGTTGGAGAGTCCCTCGTGCTGGATCTCAAGCTCCCTGCGCGCGGCACAACACTAGGTAGCTTGAAGCTGCGGGTGAAGGGCGGCGGCGTGGAGTACCTAATCGCAAGCGTGCCTGCGCCGGAGCCAGATCAAGGAACGGTACGCCTGAGCATACCGGGAACCTCTCTCACGCCCGGCGCCTACGAGTTGAGACTGGTGGATGCTGTCAGTGACGACATCCTCGCCAGCTACGCCTTTGAGATTTCCCTCAAATGAGGGTGCGTGCAGCTACCAGGGCCGACACATCACTATCCTTCTAACTCCCCGAACGGCCAAGTGCCCTCTCGGCAGCGGCTATCAAGCGCTCCGTGTTGAGCGCACCGTCGCCGTAGCCGCGGCAGCTGATGAGGTTCACCTGGATGCCGCGCACGGTCCGTTAGAAGGTGACGAAAGGCACTCGGTACGCTAGACGGAGCGCCATCGCGTGGACAAGCCGTGTCTCAAGCGCGCGAGAGACTGTAGTGCTGCCCTAAGCCTATCGTCGATGTTGCCGTCATCCTTGCGGTCTTCGCGGGCGCGCGCGCAAAGTGATCGAGTAGGGTCACCTGAAGAGCGCCGATCAACGCTCCGAATGCAGGAACACGACGTCCGCCCCCTCGACGCTTCCGGGAATAGCCTCGAATGGACCTCGCGGAAGCTCATCTCAAGCCATGGCGCTCCCAAGCCGACAGCCGCTTAGCCGCCCAACGTCTCGCTGTATCGGCAAGGCCTGAGTGCCCCGGCGCCCTGATGAGCGCCGATGATTTGCGGTCAACTTCTATCGCTGTACTCCTCAGACACCACGGCCGCTTGGCCGCCGCTCGCACAAACCGCTACAGGTAGGAGAACAACTGAAGATACTGCCAGCCGGCAGGGGCATCGACGGACGTCGCCTGCGCAAACCCAACCTGGGTATCATGCAGTGCCTGCCTCGCGTCACCAGTCTCTGCGTACCTTAGGTAGAAGCCTCTCATCAGGTCTAGGTACGCCGCATCCTCGATCTCTCGCAGACTACCAAGTACCTGCTCCACCCCTAAGGCTAGTAGCGGTCGGGTTAGGGACAGTGCGTGGGGCAGGCGTCTAGCGTAGCCAGCCGTACTACACCCTGCCAGCACTACCAAGCGGGCATGCCTGTTCCCCACCGACTCAGCACTTGCACTGGCGATTGCATCGTCGATGTCAGCCACGGAAAGGGAGTCGGCAGTGCGGCCATCCGCGCCACTGGAAAAGATGAGCCTCGATTGGCCTGGGGAGCGAGGATCGACCTCACCGTGGCCACCGAAGTGCACAACCTCGTAATCCTGTAGCGCCTGCAAGAACGTGCGCGAATTGGCGTTGGCAGCAGTGACGGCGTGCACCGTGGCGTGCGTGTCCACGAACGCATCGGCGACCGCGCGTCGCTCCGATCGCAGCGACGCGAGAGGACGCGACGGATCCGCAGCGGGATTGGCGTAGATCACAACGCGGGTAGCGTGCCCACGCCCGGACTGCGCCGCGGAGGTCGCCTCTCCCGGCGCAGCGCCGGCGAGCAGTTCCGGCACCACAGCCACTCTGCGCTGCTGGATAAGGAACTCTCCGGTTTGCGAATCCCACAGTGCCGCGAAGGGCACACCGAAAAGTGCCCCGTCCGGCGCCACGATCAGCGTGTCCGACGAATCCGCGTACGCAAGTGCAGGTCGAATCAATCCGTCGTAAAGAGCGCTCAGGGCCGCGCGGCGTCCACCGATCGCGGTCTCCTGATGCCGGCCCAAGGCGCGATCAACTAGCAGCTCCCAAGGTTGGTCCGCCGCGGGCGGGCGAGGCGATTCGAACCACCGGACCTGCCCCGTGCTGGAGATAACCCAGCAGCTGACTTCCCCGAGTACCCACGCATAGACAAGCCGCACAGATCCCGCCGCGGGTGCCAAGCGCTCAAGCAGCACACCACTGTTTAGAGTGGCCATCTCCTTCGGCCTACGCGCAGCCACCAGGGTCGTGAGCGCGGCAAGCTGATCCCCTCGGCGCAGCTGGGCGCGGATCAGGCGCTCGAACTCACCCCGACGGTGCTGGTGAATCGTCTGAGTAACCGCGGTAGACTCGGCGAGCGCCTGGGACTGACCGATCAGTTTCGTTAGTTCCTTGAGCTCCTCCTCGCTTTCCTCGTAGAGCCGCTGCTGATACAGCGCATCGACCAAGCCTTGGGAGGCGATGATGGCGTTCTCCGGGCTGTCTTGAGCAAGAAAATGCGCCTTGCCCCGCGCGAACAGGGTCTGAGCACGCTGCGGGGAGGCCTCTAGGTGAACCTGACCCGCCGTGAGGTCGAGGTAGCCCTCGACCGTCCTTCGGTCCTGGGCTGGAAGGGTCCTTGCGTGCGCCCTAGCGGTCTCAAGGTCTGCGATCGCACCCCCGCGATCGCCGGCGGCAAAGCGGGCCGCCGCGCGTGCGCGATGGACAGAAGCGGCCTGGTTGGCGTCTCCACCGCCCTCCAGCACGTCGACAGCACACTGAGAGAAGACATAGTTGAGTTGCTTCGCGTCGACGTCGGTAGCCACGATGGAAAGGACTTCGCAGGCAAAGGCCAGCAACTCAGGTGAAAGCCGTTGACGCCGCGCTTCGCGCAGCGCCGATAGCCCACTGCGCCACGCCGCGTCGGGCTGGCCGTAGAGGGAGTACGCATCCGCGCTGACGATACCGATCCTCACCCAACGCGCCGGATCACTCCCCCCCGCCAACAGCTCTCGGGCGCGATCGTAGTGACCTAGGGCTTGCTCCACATTGGACTGTCGTGAGCGCAGGGTACCAAGCCGTTCGTGCGCCCTAGCGGCAACTTCCGGATAGACACTCGCTGCGGCGACCGACAGCCCCGGTTCTGCCTCCGAGGACATGCCAGCAGCGAAATAGCTCGATCCAATCGTCAGCTTAGCAATGACCTCGAGGGGCGTAGCCGCAAGTACCAGCAACGCCGCTTTGGCGTGGGCTTCGGCCTGCGCAGTATCATTCTCACCGTACAGGCGAACGGCCTTGGCCAGCGTGCCGAGGGCCTCCAACTGCACAGCCTGCGCGCCGCATACCCAATCGATGGTATCAGTGAGTAGGGAGGACTTGTGCTGGGTGTTCAGCGATGCCGACAGTGTCTGCCACGCCGCAGCCTCCTCAACACAGACCGTCCCCGCGTCTGCTGCGAGGCGCGAGAGGAGCCGACCATCGTCGAGCATTGCGGACACGAGTTCACTGCGCCCTGGCGCACCAAGCCACGCGGGCAGTGCTGAGGCGCTCATAGGGCTTGCCGCAGAATGGCCCGGGGTCAGTTCAGTTTCGCGGTCTGCTCCGCCGCGCGTACGCTCGGCCATCGTGGGCGGGCCCTCGGTAAGCTGCGGCGTTCCTGCGCGAAGACGCCCTGCTTGGCCAGTGAGCCCAAGGGTGTGGAGAATCAGGGAGCGATTGTCGCTAGCACGCCGGTTTTTCGCGTACTCAAGCGCTTTCCAGGTCGCCGCCAGGGCTCGCTCCAGGGACCTCCAGTCGTCATCGTCATCGCGAGCCAAGTACTCCGCAGCGGCAAGGTCGCTCCATAGTGAGCTGTCCCGCGGGCGTTGCTGCAACGCTTGCTCGAGGAGCTGCGCCGCGCCCGCACTGGAACGCCCGGAGATCAGCCAGGCCAGCGCCTTCTCCTGATTGCTTAAGGTTGGAAGCACGCTCAGTAGCGTGCGTTGGCGCAGGGCCGCCTTTTGCTCCGACAGCCGTCTCTTACAGGGTAGCGACGGCAGAGCGGACGCGCCCGCGGCGCAGACGCGCCCGCTGCCGTCGGCAGACAGCCGGGCATCCAGCCAACGAACCCCGGCCGCTGACGCTTGAAATTCAGTCGCCGTCGACGGCCTTCGGGCAAACTCGAGCACCACGAGGGAGGCTCCGAAAAGCACCGCGAGACTCGCAACTAGAAGCTGCCACTGGCGCGCAAACACAGTTGATCGGCCTTTGGCCCATTAGGCTAAGCTACGGATACGGTACCCTACCAGCGCAATGCCTCGGGGCTCAAACATCGCGCGACGCGTTGCTTAGAGCTGCTCAGTCGAGGCCTTGCGGGTCCCGGCCTTGCCGCACGGGTACCGCACGAGGGCGCGATCAACGCCACCTGAGCAGAGGGTTCGCCCAAGCTGAACGATAGAGGATGCCGATCGCAGAGCCTCTGGCTCAGGGCTTTGCTGCTGCGTGCCTTTTGGTGCAGACCAAAGGGCAGGATCGTCGCGACGCGGCGGGGATCAGCTGGCGGCGACGCCAAGGACCAGCACTTGTAGTAAAGAACAGGCTCGCCGATGAAGAAACACGCAATGCGCACCTAGTTCGCAAGATGGCAGCGGGAGTTGCCACCCTGGCGCTGGCGCAGCCTCGCTGTCCTAGTCGTGAGCCCCCAGCAGCCGGCACGGTCACCACCCACCCTGGCTGACTATCCCGCCGGTCCAAGGACATCATCTGCATG
>JBCCWS010000031.1 GCA_039193195.1 Pseudomonadota bacterium | reverse complement strand
TGTGTTGAACAGTGCACCCTGCGCTGTGGTAACGTCGTCCATTGGAAGGCCTTCTTTGTGTCCGAAAGTGCTGTGTCGTAACACCTTTCTAACACATCGAGGGCCTTCTTCTCTTTTGGCTCATGAATAATCCAGGCTAGGCCTCCGCTCAGGTATCCGCCCGTCCACCACAGCCCTGGCACGCCCAAGGCAATCCAGACAATCGCCTTCGAGACACCGCGAGACCTGACCGCATCCTCCCGTGACGCGCTCAAAGCGCCGCCTACTCCTGTACGGGATCCAACACCACGTAGCTTTCCAAGCGGGCGAGCTCCTGATCAACGACGTACTTGCCGATCTCCTGTCGGAACTGCTCGATGGAGGTGTAGGGCCGGTACTCCTCGAACTCGTGCACCATGCGCTCACTCATGCCTGGGATGCCCAGCAGCTGTGCCTTCGTACCAGTATTCAAGGGCACCGGGATGTGCACGTATTGGCTGAGACGGGCGACCTCTGTGGTGTCAACGTACTTGCCGATCTCACGCCGAAACTGCTCGAGGCTGGTGTATGGTCGATACTCTTCGAACTCGTGCGCCATTCGCTCGCTCATGCCGGGGATCAGCATGATCTCCTCGCGAGTGGCACTATTAAGATCGATCGGTCGAAACGCGCGTGCGTAGAGCTCAGTCCGCTGTTCCTCGCTGAGCATCGGGGCCAGGGCCGCGTCGAAGGCGCCCGCGGAGAGCACGGGGCGGGCCGCGACCAGGGCCTTTGCCACTGCCTCATCCACGTGGGGCAGCTGCTGCAACTCTTTGGTGTCGATGAGGTTGGGTTCGAGCAAGCCACCATCGGCAAGACGTTGCACCGGCATCGGTGGCGCGCACGCCACCAGGGCTGCGGCGATCAGGCAAAGCGAGAGGGCGAACAGTCTTCGGTACAGCAAGGCAGCGACTCCGAGTAGATGCGGCCTAAACGCTACCCGCAAATGCGATCGGTTTTCAACTAGCGCATCTGGCCCCGTCGCGGGATGATCAGGCCGCCCTAGCGCTTATCCGCCAGCTCGAAGCACCAGTAGGAGATGCCACCGCGATTGGTGCGTCGGCAGTACTTGCGAATCAATTGGTCGAGCGTGTAGCAACGTTCGATCGCTAGGCGTGTGCCTAGCTCGGGGCGCTTCTCGCAGAAGCGCACTTCCCGCTTCTGCGCCGCTTGGTCACCCTGCGGCACGCGGATTTCCATCTCCTCAATGTCCGGGATTAGCTGGCGCAACTCATCCCAGCTCAGGGTCTTATCCTGCTCAACACTGCTTGGATCCGGGCTATCAGCACCGTCTGCATTACCCGGTAGCGCGCTGCACAGGCAGAGTAAGGCCGCGCCAAGGCTGACCGCACGGTGCCGTAAGCTCATAGTATTCTCTACATGGCGTTACCGATTGGTAAGCGTAGTTCGAAGGAAGCGGCGTTGGTATGGGAGCTGTCAACTTCGCCCGCGAGCGCCGGTAAGCGAACACTCCCAGCAACGCCCCAAGCGGTAAGGGCCTAATGCTTAGGGCGTCGTCGCGCACCGAGCAGCAAGCAGCAGCACAGGGCGAGTAGGGTCAAGCCGCCCTGCGCGCCGCCCCCGCCGTTAGCGGGCGGCGACGGCTCTGTCGCCGAGCCCACCGCCTTGAAGCTCAGGGTTTCATCGGCGCCGCCCACATCGCCATCGAAGCCACCGAGGCTCTCGTAGCCCGTCCAGACCCCGCCGGCAAAGTCTGCGATGGAAGACGGATCGGCGTCGAGTAGCTGCTCGGCGAAATCACGCACGTTGAGACTCAACACGAGGTCGGTCGGGTCGGTACTGATCAGCAAGCTGGCGGGCAGGGTGAAGCTAGCAGCGATCGCGTCGTCCTTGTAGCGGGTGTAGCCCGTGGGCGCATCCCCCGGCGTGTCCAGCCAAGCGCTCGGGACGAAGGGTACGGTGAAGTTGAAGGTATCGCCGTTAATGTTAAGGCCGCGCAGGGTGGCGATCGCCTCGCGGCCCACTGCGGACTGCCCCGGATAGTCGACTACCGCTGCGCTCTCGTTGCGCCAGCGCATCGGTTTGTCGAAGCCGATCCACAAGCGGTAGGCGGTGCCCTCGCTCAGAGTGAGCTCGCTGTTGGTGCCGCTTAGGGTACGCGTCGCGCCATCGCCGGTGGCCGTCCACGCCGCGTCGAGTAGGATCTCCCCAGAGTTCTCCTCCTGCAGCACCACTCGCCGGACGCTGGGGGGCCCGGCTTGGTGGTATAGGCCTAGGATGTGCGCCAGCGTGTTTTCCTCGCGCGCTCGGGCCACTTCCGTGTTGGGCAAGATGAAGCCATCACCGTTCACGCCGATGCCGCCGGCGTAGTTAGCGCCGCCACAAGGTAGGCCGGGGAATCCGCAGGGCGGTTCGATCTCCAGGGTCCAGGACGGTACTTCGTACTCGAAGGCGAAGAAGGTGGCCGTAGTGCTGATGTCCTCCCCGGGCGTACCGATCACAGGTTCGTAGCGCGGCTGGCCGAACACGGTGGTGGCATTGCCCATGCGCCCGGCCAGGGTGGCGGTGATGTTGTTACGCCGCGCATTGTTGGTCGCAGGCACGAAGTAGACCCGGCTGAAGCTGTGGGCGTCGATGTAGAGGCGCAGGCGGTCTACGGGAGTGAGATCAGCAGCGGCCAGCAGCGCTTGGATCTCCGGTTCCGACGCGGCGAACTCACCGCGGTAGACCAGGCTCTGCGGGTCCGTCGAGTTGCCGCCGAAGGGGGCTGTAAAAAAGGCGTCGTTGTTGCGGTTCAGATCGATGCCGAGGAGGCGATCGTCGTCGCTCTGCAGCGACTCGTCCACGCCGCGCATGTTCTTGCGCCGCATGCGGCCATCGCGCGGCTGGCTGAACTGATTGCTACCCCCGGTTTGCTCATCCTGCGGCGTGGGCGTGAACTGGGTGGGGAAACGCTGCGTTTGCAGGTAGCCATCGATGTTCAGCATCGGCAGCAGCACGAAGTTTACGTTCTCCAGAATGAACTGCACGATGGCGCCGTCGTCCTCCTGCTCGACGAGCGCCTCGAACAGGGCAGTCACCACCTCGGGGCTTGCCCATTCGCGAGCGTGGATCGTGCCGTTCATGAGCACGGCAGGTTCGGTGAGATCGCTGAAGGCCATGGTGGTGTCGTCGTCGCCGATCACGTAGGCGGTGATATCGCGGCCGTTGAAGGTCTGGCCGACGATCACCGAACGCACGTACGCGCTGGATAGCGCTAGGTCTTGGTGGCGGGCGAAGAGGCTGGCGAAGGAACGGAAGCCGTCCACCGGCAGCTGAGACTCAACGGGAATCGGAATCGGGTAGCCGACCGCGATCTGCGTGTCAGAATTGATCGACTCGGTAAACTCGAGGACCTGTGCGGAGGCGCCGGTCGTGCCCAACACGCCGATGAGCACCGCCGATACGAGGCGCGCTGCACTGCTCATTCGCCAAGCCATGCCCGCACCTCCTCCGCCAAGTGAGGCGGTGTGATCACGCCTTCGGCCAGGGCAGCGCGCAGCTGCTGTCGCGCACTCGTGGTGTTGGCTAATCGCAGGGTTAGCGCCAGACGCGCGCGATGGCGGTCGTCCCGCGCCTCATCCTGCGCCAAGCGCCTCCCCACACCGTCCAAGAGCAGGCGATCCTCGCTGGCGGCAATCACCGCGGCGGCGCTACCACCGCTGGCCTGATCTGCTAGGGCTTGCAGCAGGTACTCGCGCACGCCCGGCGCGCGATCGATTAAATGGCCCAGCGCGTAGAGTGCGGCCGAAGTGAGGCGCGGATTGCGGTGAGCATCTGCCAGGGCAGCGAACGCCTCTTCAGGGGAGAGCGTGTTGTTCACGGCGCCGACCAGTGATAGCGATTCGTGGGTGCGCCCTACGGCAAGCAGCTTGCGGAACAAGGACACATCTGCCGTCTTGCGAGCGATGAGCGCTAACGGCGCCTCGAGCGCACCTACGCTCTCTAGATCCCTAAGCAGAGCGGAGCTCACGGTGCGCAGCTGGGCAGGTGGCAGCGAGGCCAGGGCATCCAACGCGCCTAGACGCTGAGCAGTTGCCAATCGGTCCTGCGCACCCTCTCGGAAATAGGCCCGAAAGTCCGGCAGCTCCCCCAGTGCAACGGCGCCGACGAGCGCCTTGGCCGTGCGTCGCCGCTCCCATAGTGACAGGGTGCCCTCGGCGGCACTCGCGATGGCGAAGTAGGGAATCGCGAGGGGTCCCTCCTGGTGCACGGTGAGCACCTCGTCTTCGTGGGTCTGGAGCGAGCTGACATAGGCTTCCAGCGCCGTTGGCGGCGTCTGCAGCTTGCGGGCAGCCCGCACCAGCGCCAAGCGCAGATGGTCGCGGGCGACACCATCGAACTGCGGATCCGACAGCAGCTGCTCCATCCGGGCGGGATCGAAGGCCCTATCGCCGATGAGTGCTTCGACCTGCTCACGAGCCCTACGCAGGGCGGGGGCCTGCAGCTTGGCTACCAGCGCCGGCATTTTCAGAGACAGGGCCTCGCCTGCATTCCCTTGCGCGCTAGCAGGTCCAACGCTTACGGCGATGAGTGCGGCGGCGCACCAGACGGATCCTCCGAGAGCGCGTCCGTACGTTACAGGCTGCATCTTGTTCCCCAGTCAGCTTTCGCCCTAGATGTCTGCGACAACGACGCGCTCCGACGGTTCCGACGAGAGCGACGCCCCTGGGGTTGATGGCGTGGCCGCTGCCTTATCCCTCGAGGTCAGCGCTGGAAGGCACAGATCCCTCAGCGGCACCAAGACTGCGCACGATCGACCCCGTGCTTCCAATCGAGGATGGCAGAGCCCTGTAGCCAACTGCAGACTGGTCGCCCCCAACCAAGGGCGAACGAACGCACGGAGCACTACGGGTGGTCTATGGTGCTTACATCCCTTCACGCACGCAATCCGCGAAGTCCACCGACCCAGGGCGAACGCGCCGTGTTGCTCGACTTCCAGCGGCGAGCGGCCGCGGGGGGGACATCTCCTGGCGATGGAACACATGGCCCTAGGGAAGGGCGACGGTTTACCCTACGCCCACTCCGTGCGCGCCATTTCCATGGGCGGCGCATTTCCATCTACCATTGGAAAATGATAGGCGAATCTTCGCATAAAGCAATATCAAGGCTTTACCCAGGCGATGGAGCCGCGGGCCTTGCGCCAGAGTCGCTGCGTGGACTTCGTGCGCACCCTCGTGTTCGCGGCGGAGGGCCAGTCGCCGTAGCCATCCCGCGCCGAGCGGTCGACCGCGCTGCCCTACGCGGGCGTTTGACTCACCTCGAGGAGTCGTAAGGCGGCGAGCTCATCGTCCCACCGGCAGCGCTTAGGAAAGCGTACATCCTCGGGAATCCCGCAGCTGGCCAGGTACTCGCGCGCGGGTATCACACGATCTCCACGCTTGTTCACAAGCTTGATCATGGAGCCCCCCGCCCCCTCCTGGCGCACGGGTAGGAGCACGAGCTCACCGTCACGCTCTAGCAGCGCAACCGCCGTCAGTCCTGGCAGGTACTGCGCGTAAGCCTCAGCGCTCAGGTAGATGCTCCCACCTTCGAGATGGGCTTCTGCTCGGTTCTCAGCCATCAGCCCCCACCGCAGCGCACGCGCCCGCTTTCAAACGCTGCCAAATCAACTCCACCACCTTCTCGATGGCGGCCTCCACCGCAGCAGACACCTCGAGCCCGAGATCGACGCATTGCGCCTCGATGAGGAACACCTTCACATCCTCAGGGAAGTCCTTGCGGAAGATCTTGCGCCCCGCATACAAGGCGTGGTCCCAGCGAAAGTCGTGCAAACTGAAACTGCCTTGGTGGACATTCTCCAGCTCTTCCCCGGGCACTTGAAAGACGGTGCCTGGCGGCGAATCACTGAGGTTTGCATCGACCACAATCAGGGCCGTGCTGCCCCGCGCCTGAAACATAGTGTCGATGCCGGAGGTGCCCGCGTCGAACACCCGCACCGCCGGAATGGGATTTGCCGCGAGTCGCCTCTGCAGGTGTTGTGCGACCAGCACGCCAGCCGCATCGTCGCAACGATTGGTGTTGCCGCAACCGATGACCGTCAGCATCTGAGCCCCCCGTACCGCTAGATACGCCAGAGGCGACAGGACCACTTAGGTCCCACCGGCAGCATCAGTTCCGGCAGCTCGCAAAATCCGCGATGCACCTGATAGTACATGCAGGTATCGCAAGCCTGCTCATCTTCGCCTTCCCCGTATGGCTCTACGGTAAAGCCTGCGACCACCAGCTTAGCTTGGTGATCCTCGACCGGCAGGCGGGCGAGGCGGGCGACGACTTCCATCACCTGCTCGTGGGAGTAGGCACGCGGCTCCACCTCTGTGTCCAGCCCCCCCTTGAGCTGCCGCTTGAGTTGTATGCGCAGCCGCGCGTCCTTCTGACCTGATCCGTCGCCAGTCATAGGGCACTCACTTCGTTAGATCCGCCAGAGACGACACCACCACTCCGGCTCCACGGGTACGGCAAGCTCAGGCAGGTCGCACCACTTGCGATGGACCAGGTAGTACATGCATTCGAGGCAGCGCTGATCGTCCTCCCCGTAGGGATGATCCACGAAGCCAGACACCACGAGCTTCCCCTCCAGATCGTCCTTCGGAAGGTCCCGCAGCTCCTTGAGCACAGCCTCGAACTGCACGTGATCCTCAGGGAAGGGCTCGGTCTGCGTCTCTAGACCGTCCTCCATCATCGCTGCTATCTCATCGCGCAGCGCGTCGTCGTCTTCCTTGCTCAAAACCGGCTCCCCAGCGCGTCGGTTGATCTGTACGACCGCAAGGGAAGGGGGGTAGCGCTGGGCAAACGCTACCCCCTTCCCCTGCGGCACTCATCAAGCGGTTTTGAAGCGAGCCAGTTCCTTGCCCGTCTTGGCGTCGTGCGCGTGCACGGTGCAGACCAAGCAAGAGTCGTAGGAACGTGCCACGTGGCCAACCTCGACGGGATCCGCAGGATCCGCGATGGGCGTACCCACGAGGGCCTCCTCGATGGGTCCGCGCTCCTGCGTGTCCGCGCGCGGACCGACGTTCCAAGTGGTCGGCGAGATGATCTGGTAATTCTGGATCTTACCTTGCTTGACATCGATCCAATGACACAACGCTCCGCGAATCGCTTCCGTCGCTCCCCAGCCGCGCCCATCCTGCTCCTTAGGCTTCACGTAGAACGGCTCGTCAAGGCGGAAGTTGCGCAGGCAGCGTTCGATGTGACGGTAGATGTACTTGAACTCATGCATACGGGCAAAATGCCGCAGCAGCACGTTCGAGCCACCCATCTTGCGATGCATATCGAGCACCAATCCATCTCGGTGCTGCCAGCCCTCCATATGGTTGCCTCCGTAAACCATCTCACGGGCTAGAGGACCTGCCTCCAAGTGACCGTTGTCGGCGTGTAGCACCGCCGTGGACCAAGAATACTTGCCGTCGAAATCACCATCGTTTTTCGCCACCGGTTGCGTCGTTCGATCGAAGGGATGCACAGGGCCGCCGGGTTCGTCGTACCACGCATGGCTCGTGTCCTCTCGGGTGAACCCCTGTTCCATGAGTTTGTGCGTGTCCGTGCTCCCGTCGTACACACCGCTCGGCATCATCATTGCACCGTTGCGGCTGTCGATCGTCGGGCGTTGGTAGCGATCCTCATCCGGCAGATAGCCCCAGGAGACAAACTTCTCAAGGCCGGCGCCGTACTTATCGAGGCCGACGTCCATCCCCATGCGCCACATCAACCCAAGATCCGAGTTTGCGTGCTCGGGCATCTCGTTGAGCCACGCCATGAAGTCGTCGTAGGTCTCGATCTCCTCGTAGCGCTCCAAGGAGCAACCAAGCCACATGGGCTCGATCCAGTTGGTGCGGAAGTGCTCCAGGATCGACCAGGATCGGGTGATGTCCGACAGGGTCGGCGAGCACATGACGCCGCCCGGCACCATGTAGCTCGAATGGGGCCATTGACCGCCGAACAGGGCGTAGATCTCCACCGGGCGACCGGAGATGGTCACGCCGTGCTCGTAGTGCGTGCCGGTGAACGGCGCCCAGCGCTTCACCGCCTCCTCGTAGAACGGGGAGTTGCGATAGTTCTTGTTGCACATGTCGATCATGAACAACCCGTAGTGGTGGCGCGGCAAGCTCTGCAGACTCTCCGCCAGCTGCCCCAGGTTGCGGGCGATGATCGCGTTGCGCGGCACCTGCGTTTGCCACGCCGTGTCCAGCGCCCAGGCAGCGCAGGTCAGATGTGACGCACCGCAGATGCCACAAGCGCGTGGCGTGACGACCAAGCCCGCCTGCGGGTCCTTATCGCGCAGAATGATCTCGAAGCCGCGGAACAGTTCCGCCGAGGTCCAGGCGTTGGTCACGACACCGTCTTGAATGTCGACGCGAACGTCCAGATCCCCCTCCACGCGGCCTACCGGCGAGATATCCAGTGTTTGAACAGCACCAGTCATAGTGAAATCCCTCTCGTCCTTAGACCACGAACATGTCTTCTTCTGCCCACTGCGGTGCCGCGGTCTTCGCCGCGCCGGTGAGCTTGATGTAGCCCTTCTTATCCACCCCCTCGGGAAGATCCTTGGGCACGCCCATCACCGTCTGCGTCTTGAACACGGTGCCTGGCGCTAGGTCGAAGAACGGGAACTCCGGTTCCGTGCACCCCATGCAAGGCATCCCCGCCCGAGTCTTGGAGGACTGGCGATTCCATAGGATGCGGTTACAGGGTGAGTGGGTCATCGGCCCGCGACAGCCGAGGTCGTAGAACAAGCACCCTTTACGTTGGCCGAACTCGGTGGCCGAGACCTTGTAGGCGAAGTGCATGTTTCGCGTACAGCCGGTCTGCGTGAAGCTCTGGAAGAAGGTCTTGGGGCGTTGGAACTCATCGAGCGTCACATCGCCCGCATGGCCCGTGGCGACGCCGACCAAGATCTGCGTCACCCAATCCGGATGGGCAGGGCAGCCCGGAATGTTGATCACTGGCAAGCCAGCCTTGCTCTTGAAGTCCCTGCCGAGGAATCCCCCGTGATCACGCTTCAGGAACTGCAGCCCCACCGACTCGGAGGGATTGGGGGCCGTCGCCGGAATGCCGCCCCAGGTGGCGCAGTCGCCGATAGCGACGACGAAGTCCGAGACGTCGGAGAGCTCCTGCACCCAGTCCTTCATCGCCCGACCCGCAAAGCGATTCCATTCACCGGAGCCATCCGGTGCCTGCACCACCGAGCCCTCGAACACGAAGATGTCCAGCTTGATCTTGCCGGAGATACAGTCGCGCAGCATCTGCTGCAGGTTATCGCCCAGCTCCATCCCTAGAGACGGGTGCCAGAGCACGTTGATACCGAAGTCCGTTACCAAATCGCAGGCACTTGGTTCCTCGGCGTTGAGAAAGGACATCGTGTTGCCGGAACACGCACCGCCCTGCAGCCACAGCAGATTCGCCATGTAAGGTCCCCCATAAGAGTCATCTCGCTGTCGATCGCGCCTGCATGGGCTGGTCCATGAGGCGTCTGGTCTTGGCAAAAGCAAACCCTGTGCCAGTTTCGCGAGTTGACAGAAATACTAATTTTCTCAATACGTTAGAAGTGACTCCGATTGGCGCGACGCAGCATCCAGACACCGATTGCTAAGCAAGTTTGCGCCGCGTGTGTAAAGGAGCTTGGCAGCCCCGAGGTCCGGGTTCGCCGGACCTAACCGTTTCGATTGCCGCAGACTGGGCACTCGCATTCTCCGACGTAGCCCCACCAGATGCCCTTGCAGCGACTGCACCAGTGTCCCTTGAGGTTTGGTTGCACCTTGCCCATGGCTTGGGCAGCCTTTGACACACCGAGATCCTTGAAGGTGGCGGTGGAACCGGGGGGACGACTGCGACTGTGTGGGAAGGCCAGCAGGCCCTCACCCTTCGGCGCAGCATCGTCGAACTTGCCGTCCTTCGGGTCGTTCAATCGTTGACTCCCTGAAGGTCCAACCCATAGCGCTTTATCTTGTTGGCGAGGCCGACACGCGAGAGCCCGAGCTCCACCGCAGATCGGGATTGATTCCACCGGTTTCGGCGCAACGCCTCCTCCACCAAACGCGCCTCGAGGAACTCCACCTTCTCCTTGAGCGTCTCGCCCACGATGGCCCAGTCCGTGTCATCCCCGGTGCCCTGCTGGATTAGCGAGGCGATGTGCGGAGCCAGCTTGTCGACCGTGAGATAGGAGCCGCTGTCGGACATCGCCACCATGCGCTTGACCTCGTTGTCCAGCTCTCGCACGTTGCCGGGCCAGCTGTAGAGCTGAAACTTCTCCAGCACCTCCGGGCTAATGCCGAGCACACCGTGGCGAATCGACTCGCTGTAGCGGTGGGCGAGGTACTCCGCCAGCACCTTGATCTCCTCCGTACGCTTGCGCAACGGTGGTATCTCGAGCTTAAAGCCGTTTAAGCGATAGTAGAGATCGCGGCGGAACTCCTTGGCCTCGACCATCTGCTCGAGGTTGCGATTGCACGCCGCGATAATACGCACGTTGCACCGTATCGTGCGATCACTGCCGAGGGGCTTAACCTCTCCCTCTTGCAGAAACCGCAGCAACGCTACCTGGAAGGTAGGCGACACCTCGGAGATCTCATCGAGGAACACGGTGCCGCCGTCCGCCGCTGGGAACAGCCCCAGACGATCCGTGACTGCCCCCGTGTACGCACCGCGAGTGTGGCCGAAGAGCTCGGACTGCAGCAGGTCGTCCGGCAAGCCACCGCAATTCTGAATCATCAGTGGCTGTCGCTTGCGCGGACTGTGAAAGTGGATGGCACGCGCCATCAGTTCCTTGCCAGTCCCCGTCTCACCATGGATCAGCACGGGAAGGTCAGTCCGCGCCGCCTTGCGTGCATCACTGCACACGCTAGCCATCGCTTCGCTCGAATACACTAGCTCATCGAAGTGATAGCCACCGTTCGACTCCTGCGCTTGCGCATTCCCCTTCCCGCGCACCAGGTCCTCAGCGATCTTCAAACGCCGGTTCAGATGGCGATGGCGATGGGCGAGCTCTCGGTTCTCGAGCGCTCGACGCACCATGAGCTCGATTTGCTCCGGCTGCCAAGAGGGTGGGAAAAACTGGTACACGGCGGCTCCGCTGAGGGCCGTATCGATCTCCGTTCCGGTGAGCTTGCCGCCAATGATGCGGATGGTCTTCGGGTAGGCCACCCGCAGGTGCTGAAACAGCCGCAAGGCGTCGAAGCGAGGGCGGCTTTGCTGACAAAGGAAGATATCGATCGATTGGCTCTCGCTCTCCTCGATCGCCTCCTCCGCACTCCCCACCTCCAACACCCGGTAGTGATCTTCAAGGTAGTCGGCCAGGGCCGCAGACTCATCACCGGGGAAGCCGCCGAGGGCAACAGTTGACTGTCCATCCTGCATAGCAACCACTCTAGCTGCAAAGTTAGCTTACAGCAAAGAAAGCTCTGCTGCATTGAAACATTCTGATGTGCATACTTAGTTATCATATTGCAATTCAATTTAGCCGGCGATAATTTCGCTTCATTCAATTCTCATGAAGTAGATGACATGACCTTGGCTACCTCCGAATCCATCGCCGATATCGAATATCGCCAAGCCCTGGCTGCCGTAGACGCACCCGATCTCCCCCTAGGCGACCAGATCGACATGCTGATCGAAATCGCGATGGGCCTGCAGCAGCGGCCGAAGACGCCGAAGCAGTTGCACGATGCGGTCTCCCTCTACGACCGGGCGCTGGGGAAGTGTCCCGAGGGCGAGCCCCTATTGGCGGCTCGCATCCACGCGCGTCGCGCCACCGCCCGCCAGGCGATCCCCCACGACGGCCCGCAATACCTGCAGGCCGCCCAGGACGATTTGCAGGCTGCGCTGGTGACCTTCGGCGAGATCGGCCTCCCCGAAGAGACCGCCGAAGCTCAGATGAACCTGGGCCTCGTCCTGCAGTCCCTCGCTTCCATGGGACGGGCCAAGATCACCGATGCCATCGCTGCCTACCAGCGCGCAGCCCGTTTCTTCCGCGGCGAGGCCTACGCCACGGAGTACGCCATCCTCCACAACAACTTGGCCACCGCGTACCTATCGATATCGATGACCGATGAGAAAGGGCGTATGCGCGAAGCCCTGGCGGTCCAGTGCTTCGAGGACGCGCTGCAGGTGGTCACCCTGATCGACAACCCGACCGAATACGCGATGCTGCAGAACAATCTGGGGAACGCTCTGCAGTATGTGACCAGCAGCCACGCGGTCGAGAACAACCTTCGCGCCCTGGAGGCCTACGACGAGGCGTTGAAGGTGCGCACGTCCCGCGAGACACCGATCGAATACGCCAACACCATCGCCAACAAGGCCAACTGCCTGGCGAATCTGCCCGACGACCCTGAGCATCCGGCACTAGGGAATGCCCAACGCTTGCACGAGGCACGTTCGCTGCTCCTGGAAGCGCGCCGCTTGTTCCAGGCAAACGGCGAAGGCGCGCGTTTGGCTATGCTCGATGAGGCGCTTAGCGAACTCTTCGGCGATGGCGCCGACACAACCGACTCTCCTGCTGAAGACGAGAGCTTTGGCAAGGCCCGAATCTGACTGTCGTTTTGGAGACTAGATAGATGGAAGTAGCAACGCTCTTACTTGCAATCGTGCTCGCCTTTGCGGCCGGCATCGCCGGCGGTGCGATCGGCGGCGTCGCCGTGGGTGGCAAGCACATCGGCAACGACCTCGCCGCCATGATGGGCGGCTTCTACGGCCCTCTGGCCGCCCTGCCCGGCATCGCCTTGGCGCTGATCATTCTCACCTTCCTCTAGGAGCGGCTCGCAATGTTCGACATGTTTTTGAACTCGATCACCCTCTTCCTGCGCGGGAAGCTGTTCAAGGATCTCGACAAGGTCGTCCGTCAGGTGCTGATCGGCGCACTGGTGGTCGCAGCGCTTTGCGTCGCCCTGACTCTCGCCGGCCTATCACTTCCTATCGCTGCGATGGCGAGCGGCTTTACCGGCGGTCTGCTGCAGCCTTGGTTGTTCCGTAACCTCAAGTACGCGTGAGCGTGGTGAGCGCATCCCCCGATCATGTGAAGCACCCGTCGAGCGACCTCGATTCGCTGCTGCACGAGATCGACTTGCTCGAGGGGCTGGTCGCAGCTTGGGATGAGCAGCAGCGCATGACCGTAGGCGCCCTGCGAACGGCAATCGATGCGCTCAACCGAGAGGCGTTCCGGCGACTGATCCAGCAGGTCAAGCAAGAGCCCGCCGCGCTCGGTGCGCTCAAGGACTCCCTCGGTGATGACGTGGTGTACAGCGTGCTGCGCCACCACGGATTGGTCAGGCCTTCCCTCGAGGAGCGCCTCGAAGCTGCCCTAGAAACCGTCAGGCCGCAGCTGGCGACCCACGGTGGGGACGTCGAACTGGTCGCGATCGATCCACCGAGCGCCGTGACCGTACGCTTGGTCGGTGCCTGCGACGGCTGCCCCGCCGCGGGACTCACCCTAAGTGAAGGCGTCGAGAAGGCGATCCGCGAGCACTGTCCTGAGATTACCCAAGTGCGCAAGGCCAAGGGCGGCGCTAGCGCCAGCGGCAGCAGCAATGGGGAGCACGTGGTCAGCTTCGTCAGTCCCTTCGCTCGCGCCAGCGACGCCGGCTGGACCGACGCCGCCAAGGCCGATGAGCTGCGCGAAGGCGAGATCCTGATCAAGGAGCGCGACGGCCATTCGCTCATCCTGAGCCGCTTCGGCAGCCGCGTCGTCTGCTACGAAAACGCGTGCGCCCACCTGGGCATGCCGATGGATATGGGCGAGGTGCGCAACGGCGTGCTCGTCTGCCCCCATCATGCCTTCGAGTATTCCCTGCAAAGCGGGGAGTGCCTCACCGCCAGGGAGGTGCAATTGCAAACCCACGCCGTGCGTGTGCTCGGCGATCGCGTGCAGGTGAAGTTCTCATGAGCGCAAGACGGGTGCACATGCGGGTGGCGCCCGACCCCACCCTGCGCGTGGATGCAGCCCGCCAGGTGCCGCACCAGGCGCTGTTCACCCCAATGCCGATCGCCATCGTGGGCGGCGCGGCAGAACCCGGCATTGTCACCAGCGGCGTTAGCCCCGATCGGGCCACGTGCTTCGGCCCGCGCGGTGCGGCGCTCCTAGGACCCGATGGCCCCCTTTGGGTGTCGGACACCGGTCACCACCGCTTGCTCGGGTGGCGCCAGATCCCCACGGCAGAAGGCACGCCGGCTGACTGGGTGATCGGCCAGCCGGATTTCTCGCACGAAGGTCGCAACGCCAAGGGCCCCTGCGGCGCGACCACCTTGAACGTGCCCACCGGTGTGTGCCGCCTCGGCGAGCACGGCATGGCGGTGGCAGACGCTTGGAACCATCGCGTGCTGCTCTGGCACCGCGCGCCCACCGACTCACACGTGGCGCCGGACGTCGTCCTTGGCCAGGCAAACTTCGAGGAAGACTTACCTAACCGCGGTGCGGACTCACCCGGCGCCAATACGCTCTACTGGCCCTACGGGGTGGGGGCATCGCACGGCAAGCTCTTCATCGCCGATGCCGAGAACCGGCGCGTCCTGATCTGGGACAGCATCCCAACGGCGAGCGGACAGCCAGCAGATCGCGTGCTCGGACAGCGCGACTTCGCCTGTCGCGACGAGAACGCTGGCAGCGCCCCCTCGGCGATGAGCATGCGTTGGCCCCACGGCGTCACGCTTTGGAAGGGGCACCTGTGTGTCTCTGACGCAGGCAACAACCGCATCATGGTGTGGCGCGAGGCGCCTCAAGCGCACGGCCAACCCTGCGACGTCATCCTCGGTCAAGCCAGCGCCGCGGGGGTCGATCACAACCAATCGCTCTACTGGCCTCGCGCCAACACCCTGAACATGCCCTACGACCTCACCGCCGTGGGGGACTGGTTGCTCACCGCAGACACGGCGAGCTCCCGCCTACTCGCCTGGCACCTCGACGATCTCGTCGACAATGCGCCGGCGCGAGCCCTCGCCGGTCAGGCTAACTTCCACGAGAAGGGCGACAACCGCTGGCAAATGCCGACGGCCGATAGCCTGTGTTGGCCCTACGGCATCACCAGCTGCGGCGATACGGTGGTGGTGGCGGACTCCGGCAACAACCGCGTTAGCCTCTGGAGGACAGCCCTGTGAACGCTGTCGCCGATGCGCTTGCCTACCGACGCGAGCGCATCCGCGTGCGTGGCACCGTGCAAGGGGTGGGCTTCCGCCCGACCGTGTGGTGCCTAGCGCGTGAGATGGGCGTTCGCGGCCATGCCCTGAACGACGGTGACGGCGTACTGATCGACGCCTGGGCTGCACCGCACGTGCTCGACGCCTTCGTACAGCGGATCGAACGTGACGCACCGCCCCTCGCGCGGATCCGCTCCGTAGAGCGCAGCCCAGAGACGACGGAGGATGAAGAAGCACCGGCCTCCTTCACCATCGATGCCAGCGCCAGCAGCGAGGGCCGGACGGACATCGCCCCCGATGCTGCCACCTGTCCGCGGTGCGTCGCCGAGACGATGGACCCCTTCAGCCGTCGCTATCGCTACCCGTTTACCAACTGCACCCATTGCGGGCCGCGCCTGAGCATCATTCGCGAAATCCCCTACGATCGCGCCACGACGAGCATGGCCGACTACGTCCTGTGCACCGACTGCCAAACGGAATACGAAGATCCTGCGGACCGACGCTTCCACGCGCAGCCCATCGCCTGTCATGCCTGCGGACCCCGTGCCCGTCTCGTTCGAACCGATGGCCGCGTCGTGTGCCTGGACACGCTCACGCAGCTGGATGACGTGGACGCTGCCGGCAACCTGATACTCAAGGGTGAGATCGTCGCCATCAAGGGCCTCGGCGGCTATCACCTCGCGTGCGATGCCCGCAACGAACAGGCCGTGACGCGCCTGCGCGAGCGCAAGCGTCGCTACGACAAGCCCTTCGCGCTGATGGCCCCCAATGGGGAGATGGTCGGGCGCTACTGCACCGTGTCCGTCCAGGAGCGCGCTGCCCTGGAGGGCCCCGAGGCACCCATCATGGTGCTGCGGGCCCGCGCTGACTCGGGCCTCGCCTCGGCCGTGGCGCCGGGCCAGCGCACGCTCGGCGTCATGCTGCCCTACACGCCCTTGCACCACATGCTGCTCAAGCGCTTCAAGGCGCCCGTGGTCATGACCTCGGGCAACCTCAGCGATGAACCGCAGTGCACGGACAACGACGAGGCGATGCAACGGCTGCGCCCCATCTGCGACTTCGCCCTGGTGCACGACCGTGCCATTGAGAATCGCGTCGACGACTCGGTCGCCCGCGTGGTGGACGGTGAGGTGCGCGTACTGCGTCGCGCACGGGGCTACGCACCCGCCCCGATTGAGCTCCCCGTAGGCTTCGAGCACCACCGCAGCGTGTTGGCCATGGGCGGTGATCTCAAAAGCACCTTCTGCGTCGTCGACGGACCGCGGGCAATCCTGTCGCAGCACATAGGCGATCTGCACGAGGCCACGACGCTCGAGGCCTACCAGCGCTCCCTCGCACTCTACGAGGGGCTCTTCGAACACGCCCCGTCCCACGTGGTCCTCGATCAGCACCCGGAGTACATGTCTACGAAGACAGGCCTGGAGCGGGCAGAGCGCGAGGGCCTCGGGGTGCTGCGCGCGCAACACCACCATGCGCACATCGCCGCGTGCCTGGGCGAGAACGGCTGGCCCCTCGACGGCGGTCCGGTCCTCGGCGTCGCCATGGATGGCCTGGGCCTGGGCGCGGATGGTGCCCTGTGGGGCGGGGAGTTCCTGCTGGGCGATTACACGAGCGTCGAACGCCTCGGCACGATGAAGTCAGTGGCACTCCTAGGTGGCGAGCAGGCGATGCACGAGCCCTGGCGCAACACCTACGCCCACATCGTCGCGCAGATGGGTTGGGGCGTCTTTCACATGAACTTTAATGAGCTCGAGCTGCACCAGTACCTTGAGGGCAAGCCGTTGGTGGCGCTCAACGCCATGCTGGCACAAGGCACCAACGCCCCACTGGCCTCGTCATGCGGACGGCTTTTCGACGCTGTGGCGGCGGCAATGGGGGTCTGCCGAGAGCACGTGAGCTACGAAGGGCAAGCCGCCGTCGAACTCGAGGCGCTAGTGGATGAACAGTGCCTCTTGCACGAATCCGACCAGCTTGCCTACCCCTTCACCCTTCCTCGAGAGCAGGGCAAGGGCCTGCCCTACCTTGAGCCGCTGGGGATGTGGAATGCCTTGCTCGGTGACCTGATCCTCAAGACCCCAGTGCCGGTCATGGCTGCGCGCTTTCACAAGGGCCTAGCACGGGCGATCGCCCACGCGGTGCGGATTCTGGCGACGCGCGACGAGGAGCGCTACGTCCATCACGTCGCGCTCTCCGGCGGCGTCTTCCAGAACGCAGTGCTCCTCGAGCAGGTGAGCTCGCGCCTCAAGGCGCAGGACTTCACGGTGCTCACCCATCGCCATGTCCCGAGCAATGATGGGGGACTTTCCTTCGGCCAAGCACTGATCGGACTGGCCCAACTGCAGCAGCCACGCCAGGGAGAGCAGTAAACAGTGTGTTTGGGTATTCCGGGACAGATCGTCGAGATCAGCGATGCGCACCGCCGCCTCGCGGTCGTCGACGTAAGCGGCGTTCGGCGCACGGTCAACATCGCCTGCGTGGTGGACGAGCAGCATCCCATCGACGGTTGCGTGGGGGACTGGGTGCTGGTGCACGTCGGCTTCGCAATGAGTCGCATCGACGAACGCGAAGCGGCCATTACGCTGCAGCTGCTCACGGAACTCGGCGAGGCCCAGGAGGAGATCGCCGCCATGCAGGCGAGCGAAGCGGGGCCGGGCAAGGGTGAGGTGACGGCATGAGCGATGTGAGCCCCACGCTGCAATCCTTGTACCCCTTTTTGCACGGCGAGCGTCAGGACCAGGCGCGCCAGGACGAGGCAGCGCTTCGCTCGATCGCCGCGAAGTGCCACGACAGCCTATCTGTCAAGGAGCGCTTTTTCACCGAGAACGCCCGCGCCCTGTTGGACACCGCGCGTGCTATCGCTCGCGTGTACGCCAACGGTGGACGCATGTTCGCGATGGGCAACGGCGGCTCCAGCTGCGATGCGGCGCACTTCGCCGTGGAGTTTCAACACCCTGTCACCACCGGCCGCCCTGCCCTGCCCGCGATGAACCTCGTGATGGACGCGGCGATGATCACGGCGGTGGGCAACGATGTCGGTGTCGAACAGCTCTTCGCCCGCCAGCTGGAGGCCCATGCCCGCGCCGGTGATGGCCTGATCGGCTTCTCCACCAGCGGCAACTCGGCCAACCTCATGGCGGCGTTTCGGCGCGCACGGCAGCTAGAGCTCATCACCCTGGGCCTGTGCGGCGGCGATGGCGGCAATATGGCCAGCAGCGGCCTCGTGGAGCACTGCCTGGTGGTGCCCTCCAACTCCATTCACCGGGTGCAAGAGTCGCACGTGGCCGCTTACCACATTCTGTGGGATGTGGTGCACACGCTCCTCGCCGACGATCGCGGCTGCCTGGTGCATAAGGAGCAAGGTGCATGAAGTTTGTTGACGAGTTTCGAGACCCGGACGCCGCCAAGGCGGTGCTGCGCGCGATCGACGCCCTCGCACCGAACTTCGCCGATCGCCCCGAAGGCCCTCTCCAGCTAATGGAATTCTGCGGCGGCCACACGCACACGATCTTCCGTTACGGCATCGAACCGATGCTCCCGGACTGGATCGAGCTGGTGCACGGCCCCGGTTGTCCGGTCTGCGTACTGCCTATGGGCCGGGTGGATGACTGCGTCGCCCTCGCCGAACGCCCGAACGTCATCTTCACCACCTTCGGGGATGCGATACGCGTGCCCGGCTCGCGCAAGAGCCTGCTGCAAGCCAAGGCTGAAGGCGCAGACGTGCGCATGGTCTACTCGCCATTGGACGCGCTCGAACTCGCCCGCCGCCATCCCGAACGGGAGGTGGTCTTCTTCGCCTTGGGCTTTGAGACCACCATGCCCAGCACGGCGTTGACCGTGTTGCAGGCCGCGCAAGAGGGCGTGGAGAACTTCTCGCTCTTCTGCAATCACATCACCACCGTGCCGACCATCAAGGCGATCCTGGACTCCCCAGATATGCGCCTAGACGGTTTCCTAGCCCCTGGCCATGTGTGCATGGTGGTGGGCGAGCGCCCCTTCGATTTCGTGGCCGAACGGTACGGCAAGCCTCTCGTGATCACCGGCTTTGAACCGCTCGACATCCTGCAGTCAATCTGGATGGCCGTAGAGCAACTTGCCGACCGGAGGTGCGCGGTGGAGAACCAATACGCCCGCGTGGTCGCCGCCCACGGCAACCCCCCCGGCCTCGAGGCGATCGCCAAGGTGTTCGAGCTCAGAGCGTTCTTCGAGTGGCGGGGCCTTGGCTCTATCGATCACTCTGGCGTGGGCATGCGCGATGCGTACGCCCGCTTCGATGCCGAGCACAAGTTCACGGTGCCAAACCTGCGTATCGCTGATCCCAAGTCATGCCAGTGTGGCGAGGTACTGAAGGGATCCATTCGGCCCTGGGAGTGCAAAGTGTTCGGCACCGCCTGCACGCCCCAGACCCCCCTAGGGGCACTGATGGTCTCCTCGGAGGGCGCGTGCGCGGCTTATCACAACTTCGGCGACCTACAGGCGCTGCTAGCGCGACGAGAAACGCAAGAGGCGGTCAGCTCATGAGTTCTTCTATCCTCGCGGAGGGCACGCCATTCGCCCGCCCCCGTCGCACGCTCCACGCAGAGCGAATCACCCTCGCTCATGGCGCCGGTGGCAAGGCGATGCGCGATCTCATCGAAGACGTGTTCGTGGGCACCTTCGACAATCCCCATCTGCACGAGCTCGACGATCAGGCACGCCTGCCCCTGGATGCGATCGCCAAGGGCGGTGACCAACTGGCGTTCACCACGGACTCCTACGTGGTCGACCCGCTATTTTTTCCCGGCGGCGACATCGGCGAGCTGGCGATCACCGGCACCGTGAATGACCTCGCCGTGTCCGGCGCGACGCCCCACTACCTCACCTGCGGAATGATCATCGAGGAAGGGCTAGAGGTAGAGGCGCTGCGACGCGTGGTGGCGTCTATGAAACGAACGGCGGATGCGGCGGGCGTGGCTATCGTGACCGGCGACACCAAAGTGGTTCACCGCGGCGCGGCCGACAAACTGTTCATTAACACGGCGGGGGTGGGCGTGATAGCCGCAGGGCGCAAGTTGCATGCGAGCACGATCCGTCCTGGTGACGTACTGCTGGTGAACGGGGCGCTTGGCGATCACGGCGCCGCCATCGTGGACGCGCGCGGCGAGTACGCCATGCAGAACACGATCGAGTCCGACTGCCAGCCGCTGAGCGGGCTGATCGAGACGATGCTCAACGCATGCCCGGATCTGCGTTGCATGCGCGACGCGACCCGCGGCGGCGTCGCTACGGTGGCGAACGAGTTTGCCCAAGCGAGCCACACTGCCATTCGTCTACACGAACGGTCGCTGCCGGTGCGCGATGCGGTGCGCGGCATGTGTGAGATTCTCGGCCTCGATCCGCTCTACCTGGCCAACGAGGGCAAGCTGATGGCGATCGCACCCGCCGCGCAAGCGCAGCCGCTGCTGGAGGCGATGCGTGCCCACCATGCGGGCAGGGACAGTGCGATCGTTGGCGAGGTCCATCCGGCGCCCGCCGGTCGCGTGATTCTCGAGACGGGCTTCGGTGGCGATCGGGTGCTCGACGTGCTGATCGGCGATCAACTCCCTCGCATTTGCTAAGGCCATTCATCGCTATGCATGAGCTAGGCATCACCCGCAACATCGTGGCCATCGTGAGCGACCACGCGGGCGCGTCTCAGGTGAGCCGCGTGGCGCTGCAGATCGGCGCCCTCAGCGCAGTGATGCCGGACGCCATTCGCTTCTGCTTTGACATCTGCGCCAAGAACACGGTGGTGGAAGGGGCGCAGCTAGAAATAGAGGAAGTACCGGGACGTGGGCGCTGTCAGCGCTGCGGCAGAGAGTTCGCCCTCGACAAGCCCTTCGGCCAGTGCATTTGCGGCAGCAGGCAGATCGCCTGTATCGCCGGTGAAGAAATGAAGATCAAGGAAATGGAGACGATCTAATGTGCGGAACTTGCGGCTGCTCGAAGACGGCGAAGGGCACGGTTACGGATTTGCAGAGCGGTCAGGTGCTGCTGCGCGATGGCCACGCCCGGCCCCACGGCGGTGAGCACCACCACCATCATGGTCATGACCACTCACACGATCATGATCACCACCATCACGATCGCGCCCATGATCACGCGCAGGACCACGCCAACCACGCGCTGGAAGCTGCCATCATGGGCAAGAACGACCAGCTCGCGCGCGAAAACCGCGAGTGGTTGAGCGAGCAGAACATCATCGCCCTGAATCTCGTCAGCTCGCCGGGATCCGGCAAGACCACGCTGCTCGAGCGAACGATTCGCGAGCTGTACGACAGCGTGCCGATCTGCGTCATCGAAGGCGACCAGGAGACGGTGAACGACGCCGAACGGATCCGCGCGACAGGGTGCCGCGTCGTGCAGATCAATACGGGCACAGGTTGCCATCTGGAAGCCGATATGATCGCCAAGGGACTTCGTCAACTCGACCCGCCGCGCAACTCGTTGGCCATGATCGAGAACGTCGGCAACCTCGTCTGTCCTGCGATGTTCGATCTCGGTGAGCGTGCCCGCGTCGCGATCCTGTCCGTGACCGAAGGTGAGGACAAGCCGCTCAAATACCCTCACATGTTCCGTTCTTCACAGGTCATGCTGCTGAACAAGGTCGACCTACTCCCCTACCTCAACTTCGACGTGGCGCGCTCCATCGCCGCCGCCCGCGAGGTCAATCCCGATATCCACGTGATCGAAGTGTCGGCCACCACCGGCGCGGGTATGGCCGACTGGTACGCGTGGATACGGCAGCAGCTGCAGATCGGGCAGGAAGCCGCCGCGGAGTTACATGGATGATCACGGTACTCATCCTCGGCTTTCTGATCGGGGTGCGCCACGCCCTCGATGCAGACCATGTAGCGGCGGTCGCCTCACTCGTGGTCGGGACGAAGTCGGTGGCCCATAGCGTGCGCCAGGGCGTGGTGTGGGGCATCGGTCACACCTTGACCCTGTTCACCGTCGGCACCGTCGTGGTCGTGGCTGGCACCCGCGTGTCCCCGCGCGTAGAGGTCATGCTCGAAGCGGCCGTGGGCATCATGCTCATCGGTCTCGGCCTGGACGTAGCTCGCCGCCTAGTCGCCGAGCGGGTGCACTTCCACACGCACCGACACGAGGACGGCATACAGCACTTTCACGCCCACAGCCACCGGGGCGCCGCGAAGGAAACTCACGACGCGCAGCGCCACTCCCATTCCCATGCGCCAGCTGAGCGCTTTCCAGCGCGGGCGCTGCTGGTCGGCCTAATGCACGGACTAGCCGGCTCGGCCGCCCTGGTGATTCTGTGCCTAGATAGCACTGGCTCCCTGTTGAACGGCCTGCTCTACATGCTGTTGTTCGCCCTTGGCTCGATACTCGGCATGGCGCTGCTATCGGCCGTCATCGCCGTGCCTCTGACCCGATCCGAACATCGCCTTACACACTTGCATCGCGGCGCCCAAGCCGTCGTCGTACTCCTCAACGTAAGCCTGGGCGGTATGCTGCTCGCCGGTGCTTGGCCGGCCTAGCGGTTGGTACGGCGGCGAGCGTCCACGGCTGCGCGGTTGGGATTGCCATTGCGCAGATCGAGTAGAGTCGCTCTGTGCACCTCGCCAGCGATCACCGGTCTGTGCGGCGTGACTACCGTGTGGAAATCGTCGTGGCATAAGGGATGCGCGACACTGAATGCGGGGATAGGCACAGCCCCGTCGGAAAATGCGACGATCATCACGCTGGCGAACTCTCGACTGAATCGCCCCATGCTGACGCGGCGAACACTGCGCCATGAGCACCATGAGCGACCCCCTAGGCAGAAACCCCTCCCGCTTGGCCGGCGTACCCTCAATGGCAAGCGGTATTCCCGATTGCTTGATCGGCGACTTACGATCCGACCATGCGGGCGAGACCGGCGCCGTTCGGATCTACCAGGGCATCCTCGCCGCCTCCCGCGATCCCGAGGTAAGAGCCTTCGCGGAACGGCACATCGCCACCGAGCGCGAACACCTCGAGCTCGTATCCGCTGTCTTCCCCAAGCGTCTGCACAGCCGCCTGCTCCCGATCTGGAACGTTGCGGGATTCCTAACGGGCTGGTTCCCTGCCCTACTCGGCAAGCGTGCTGTGTTCGCCACCATCGAGGCGGTGGAGACCTTCGTCGATCATCACTATCAGGAGCAAGTGGACAAGATAGACGCCATGCTCGCCAGCGCGAGCTCAACGGCAACCGCCCGGGACTTGCACTCACTGCGTGATCTAATCACCTACTGCCAGGCCGACGAGATCCACCATCGGGACGAAGCCGCCGCCTTAGCCGGCGCCGATCGCTCCCCACTGATACGCCTGTGGTGCTGGATGGTCGGCGCGGGATCGTCGTCCGCCGTCAAGCTGGCCCGCGCCATCTGAAGCTAGTCTTCACTCCAGCGAGACGTCGCCGAGGCGGACACGAGCGGTTGCTCGAGATGAGCAGTCGCAGCGCTCGCTGGGCGTAGCGCTGGCAGCTACTGCGAGAAGAACTCTCGAGCAAGCCTCGCAATCAAGTCCGGATCTTCGGCGTGCATAAAGTGGTTGGTATCGATCAGCTCGACCCGGCCGTTCGGTACCACTTCGGCTGACCGATAGTACTCTTCCGCCTTCTGACCTGGGTCTTTGTACCCCTGCACGAACAATACTGGCATGGTCATCTTGGGCACCACGTTTTTCATACGGAACTCACGCTCGATGTCGAAGCTCGTGCCGACAAACGTGCGCGCGGCAGCCTCCGCTGTGCCCTCGAACCCAAACTCCCATTCGAGTCGCGCGATTTCCTCCTCCGGAAGTTCGACGGAGGCGTAGTTGCTCGCGTACATGCTCCTAATCAGGCCCTCGCGACGTTGCCATTCGGCGGTCGCCATCTGCGCGTGCGGCGGTCGCGGTAGGCCGTGCGGCTGGTCGAATGACTGCTGCATGCGCATGAATGCCTTAATGCGTCGATTCATGCGACCGATCGCGAGCAGTCGCTCAGACACGATGCTGCCCCGGTCGTGCGCAATCAAATTGAAGTCGCGAACACCAATCTTGTCGAGCAACGTTACCAGGCTCGCAGCAACGCTGGCATAGCTCACATCGATCTCGGGTCGCTTGTCCGACTGGCCATAACCGAGCGTATCAACGGCGATGATGTGGTAGTCATCGGCCAGTTTGGCCATGACCTTGCTGTAGGCATACCACGTGTCTGGGTAGCCGTGCACAAACAGAATGACGTCCTTGGACGGATCACCGGCCGTCACGAAATGCCACACCGGGCCATCGGCATCGACAAACCAATGCGTTGCAAAGACACCTTCGCCAATGTGTTCGATTTCACCATGGCGATTTACCGTGCCGGCAGGTGGCGTTGCTGCCGGGTAGCGATCCAGGTCTTCGGCGTAGACCGGGAACGGGTAAGGCTCGTAGGAAAACTCAGTCCAGGTGTAATTCTCATTGGCAACCGAAATCGTTGCCGTCAATGCGGCTACGACACCAGTGCTCAGCACCAGTGCCGGGAGCAGAAGGAGGGGCTTTCGTACTGGCAGCGCATTCGTCATCTCGCTTGGTCCTTTAGTGTCGGGTGGATTGCACAGGTGATCCGTACGGATCGTCCGTCCTGCGCGAGGCCACTGAACTGAACATCGATTGATTTCGGACCCGCTGTCGCGGACGCTGGTATTCCTGCGATTAGCTCACGGAGAGATCACCCGTGACAGGCGCCCCGGCGCACACATCGTGCGCGCAAGTTCGCATGGCGCGCGGACCGAGGCGATTTAGCCGCAAATCTCGGCTCCCGCCGATGCATCGAAACCGAAGGGGGCCGAACCTTCCTACTCACTGGGCTGGACCCCACTTACGGTGCTGCAATCACCTGAAACCCTCGACTGAGCTGTCGATAATGCACGCCTCGAAATCGATAGACGCGCTGTGAGAGATTCCCCACTCGCTCCGCCTCGGATGGCAACCGCGGAACCACTGCGCCCATGGGCGGCGCGATCGCGACGTACTCATCACCGTCACTGGCATAGAAGTGACCGTCGTAGAAGACGTATGTCCGACCGCCGTGGCGCACCTGCTCGTGACCGGACGGCAGCCGGTATAGCCGCTGCCCGATCGGATAGCCGGGCGGTGCGGCGGCGCCAGGGACCCCCGGTGGCGGTACGTGCGGTCTCGGCCCAGGTGGAGGTTGGGCGGTGGCAACAGCGATAGCGATGATTCCCACTAGGGTGCCCCAGGATTGCCGAGTCCTCATCACGTAGCTCCTCCGACGATGGTTCTTAGGACGTCGTTGAGAGTCTGCGGCCTCCGGCCACGTGAGCGAAGGGGCTAAAGCGCACATTGCATGCGCGCTTTGGTGACACCAGCGGAGGGAGAGGTGCGCAAGAGAACCCTAGCGCATGCCTTCCGGGGGCTCCCTGCGCAATCGCAGGAAGGCATTTGGTGATTGCCGGGTTTGCGTACGGCTAAACCGCGAGCACGTGCTGACGCGGCGCCACGTGGGGCAGCTAGTGAGCCGCTTTTCGCCGACGCTAGCACCCCATGAAGTGCGTGAGGTTCACCCGCAGGCTCGGCACCCGCGCCCAGCGGCTGAACACGACGTGCGTCGTGCCATACCCTTCCGGCATATCCTCACTCACGCCTGTCTACTGAGCTTGACATGCGTCCGTTTGCCCACTCGGCCCAGGCGCCTGCAAGCGATCTCCAAACAAAGCTCTAGTGTGCTGTCCCAGAAGTTCGTTGAAGATACGCACGGGGCTCTTCGTTCCTGGGTGCGGCGCGAGGACGAGCGTGGCAGGCCCCACGGGAGGACGAGCAACGTACTCAGGGACGAAAAGTAACCGCGTATTTTTCAACGAACTTCTGGGACAGCACACTAGCATCTTCGATGTTCACGATGCCTCACCATTCAAGTCAGCGTCTTCATCGGCACTTCCGTCATCAGCCCCTTCGATCGCAAAGCCATTGTCTCCATCCAACTCCTCTGCCAGGAGTCGACGTAGACAACGTAGACGTCACCTGTGCCGCTGTGCCCTTCCGGCTGTCTGCCTATCATCGCGGGGCCGTGAGCGTGCCGATCGGCCAGTGGTGCGCAGCGCGCGTCCCGCCGCGGTCCTTGCACCACCGGCGAAGCCCCGTGGTGTACGTCACCCAGGGTGGTTCATGGCGATCTCATGCGCAATCAGATCGGATAGGCGCCGGTGCGGGATACACCTTACTGATTCCAACGCTGGCGGCGGTCGGCGTAGGTACGCTCCGGTCGGCGAGGCTATCGATCCTCCTGAGATCGACCGTAGAGGACAAAGGTTCGGCCGGCAGCGGGCCGGTCTTCGTCGGGTGTAGCGCTCTGCGAGGTGATCAGCACATCTCCTAGACCGTCATCGTTCACATCGCCCACGGCGATCTGGCGACCTGCTTGCAGTAACGCGGCATCGCCGTTAATGACGAAGCCTTGGCCGCCATCTCCACCGTTTCTTGCGAGCAGCTGTGCCAGTTCGAACTGCGCCGGGAAACGCCCCTGTGACGCCCCATCCCTACCGTACACCACGAACACCTGACCCGCGCGATCCCGTCCCTGCGGACTGCCGTTCAGGGCGGAGATCACAAGGTCGCCAATGCCATCGCCGTTGACGTCAACGCCACCGGCGACGCTGAAGCCCGTGAGATCCTCAGCGGCGACCCCATTCAGAACGAAGCCGAAGCGCCCGTCACCGCCCTATTCGGGGAGCAGACGCGAGAGTTCGAGTATGGGGGAAGGGCTCACGGTCTATGCCCCTGCGCCCGAAAACGACGTAGGCGCGGCCGGCCTGCGCACGTCCTCCCGGAGACGCCCGGTCTGCTGCGATGATGACATCATCCACGCCATCGCCATTCACATCGCCCGCGGGCGCAAGCGCCGATCCGGTCTCATCTTGAGGGGCGATACCATCGATGAACAACCCGCGCGTGCCGTCTCCACCGAACGGTAGCAATAGGCGAGCAGCGTCAAAACGCGGTGGGAAGGTATCCTCGGTGGAGCGACCAAACAGCACGATCGCACCTCCACTTTGGTCCGGGGTCAGATTCAGGCTGCCGATCAGAACATCGTCCCGACCATCCGCATTCAGGTCGAAACCCCCGCCCATACTCCAACCAATACGATCACCGATCGCTGAGCCGCGGGTGACGAAACCCTCGTTGCCAGTGCCACCGGCGGACGGCAGGAGCTGCACCGAGTTGAAGCGGGCGGGAAATAGGCCGTCCGCAGCAGTATCGCGACCAAAGAGAGTGAACACGACGCCTTCCAATGCTGTCTGCAGGGTGGTGTCAGGCGCCGCCACAATGAGATCGTCCAGCCCGTCTCCGTTGATGTCTCCCGCGCCACCGAGGGGGTAGCCCAAGCGGTCTTCCGGAACGAGGCCACTGAAGATGAACCCCGCCGATCCGTCGCCACCAATTTCCAGGTCCGGCCGCAGATCACGCAGGAAGAACACCGGCGGGAAGAAACCGCCGAGATCCGCGTCTTGACCGAACACCACGTAGCTTTCACCAACCAGGCGCACATCTTGGGCGAAGCGCCCGCCGAGGGCGAGATCATCGACGCCGTCGCCGTTTACGTCGCCCACTCCGGCCAAGGACTCACCCGTGTAGTCAGATAGCTGCGACTGGATGGAGAAGCCCGCGCTGCCGTCGCCGCCGGACTCCGGATAGAGCGATTGCACCTCGAAGACCGCTGGGAACTCGCCCGATGGACGCCCGAAGATCACGTGGGTTCTCCCCGTGTCGAGGAGGTCGAGCTTGCTGGAGGACACCACAATGTCGTCGATGCCATCGCCATTGAGATCGGCCGTCGCGACGTCTCGTCCCAGGCCATCACTCGCGTAGGCGCCGTTGATCACCATGCCGTCGGTGCCATCGCCTCCGCTCTCCTGCAGCAGCGTTGCCAGGTCGAACTCGGCTAGGAAAGGGCCCGCAGTCGCCGCCGTGCTGAGGACGGCCCCAGCGCCCACAAGCCAGCCAGCCCCGGCACTGAGCAGAGCACGCCGCACCGCACGGCGAGTACCGCCCACACCCTCATCTGCTCGGGGGACCCCGGGCATATCGTCATCGGAGATGCTGGCGATTGGCGCTCTTACCATAAGTCACTGCCGGAAACCGTTTCTAAGCGGAGCGGCTCCGGCATAGCCCGAACGAGTGGCCAACACGCACCGCGTTCGCCCTTTGACGAGAGAGTGGTACCGGAATATTGATTTCTCAACGAAAATCGCCCACGCCCGGTGCGGCGCGGGCGCCTCGCCTACTCGACGAGTCCACGCACCGTCACCGTCACCGCGTCTTGGTTGTTCACGGCCACACCCGCCGCCACGCAGTCGAAGGCCGCTTCGCCCTCAGGCAACACGATGAACCGTGTCACCCCCGTCGTGCGGTTGTCACAGCGTACCTCCACTTGGCCGCCGAGGCGGGACATCTCTCCCGTGAGCGTGGCGCCGAAGTTGCGGCCCTGGCCTTGGATCGTCACTTGGTCATCGGCGCTGCTAACAAGGCCTAGCGCATCGCAGTCGATCGTCTCCACCAAGCGAACGTCGGGGAGCGAGCCGTTGACCAACTCGCCGGTGGTGAGGTTTTGGCACGCGGTGCCGCGCGTGTCCATGCCGGACAAGGTCAGCGCCAGCGCGGGCTGCTCAGGGAGAAACGGTTCGATGACACCGCGCACGGTGATGACCAGGGCGTCCTGGTTCTCACTGGCGAGGCCTGCGGCTTCGCAGTCCCAAAGGCCGTCGACAATGTCAGCGGTCACGGACTGCGCCGTGGTGGTGTTCTCGCAGATGACGTTGGCACCAACGCCAAGACCCGCCACCTCACCGTTTAGCGCCGCGCCAAAGTTCACCCCGTCCGCCTGTAGCACGATCTGCTCGTCTGGGAGGAAATCGAGGCCCAGAAAGCCACAGTCGAAGGACTCGTCGAGGGAGAACTCGGCCAAACCGATGGAGACCGTTTGGTCGATCGTGACGTTCCGGCAAGCGGCGCTGCGCGTATCCATGCCGACAATGCGCGCGGAGAGTGACGAGGGTAGGCGACCGAAGAACACGTAGCCTTCTCCGTTGATGTCCGCATCGCCCTCCTCTATGCCTCGCGCCGTGTCGTCACCGATCAGAAAATCCCCTAGGCCGTCGCCGTTGAGGTCGAAGTCACCCGCGATATTTGGGATCTGAAAGTCACCCACCGGATCTGCCGCCAGGAAGATCACGCCATCGTCACCGCGACCGCCGTTCTGCGCCTCGAAGGTCGACAGATCTACGCGCGCGCCGAAACCGTCGTGGCGACCGTAGACCAGGTAGACGCGACCGAATTCGGTCCGGAGGAACTCCGTGCGTGAGATCAGAAAGTCGCGCACGCCGTCAGCGTTGACGTCGCCCGCCGCCGCCACGGTGACCCCCAACTCGGCGATTGCACCGGCCGACGCCCCCTCGTCGAACACGGTGCCGACGCTGCCATCACCGCCGTTCACCTCGAGCAGGCTCGCGATCTCTAGCTCGGCACCAAAACCACCGCGCTGCCCGCGGATGAGGTAGGTGGCGCCCGTATCAGAGTCGTCGCTATCGACACCGTTGGCTCCCACCAGGAGATCTACCATGCCGTCGCCGTCGACGTCCCCGGGAGCTGCGACGACCACCGCAGCAAAGTCGGAGGCGACGACGGGCACTACGACGAATCCGTCACTGCCATCACCGCCGTTGTCCGCTTGCAGCGTGGGCAAGTCGAATTCGGCCGGCCAGGCGTCGCGGCCGTAGAGCACATAGGCGAGCCCGCGCACGGTGTCTTGCGTTTGGTCCGGGGCCGCAAGGGCGAGGTCGGCGACGCCGTCGCCGTTGAGGTCGCCCACGCCGGCGGTCGTCACGAAAGGGCGGAACAGGCGGTCGTTGCGCGTTTGCACGGGATCGCGCAGGACCACGCCCGCGGACCCGTCGCCGCCATTCTCCTGCAGCAGCGACGGCAGAGACAGCTCCGCGCCGAAGCTCTGGTCGCGGCCGAACACCAAGTAGTGATTGGTGGCGCAGATGAACGGCTCGGTGCAGTCGACGCCGATGACCGTGACGATGAAGTCGTCGCGTCCGTCATCGTTGACGTCACCGGCGGCGGCGAGACCTTCGCCCACACGGGTTTCATCGGGGGAGCGCAAGACGGTGCCGACGCTACCGTCGCCGCCGTTCTCCAGCGAGAGCGTGGCCAGGTCGATCTCGGCGGGGAATCCAGAGTCGCTGCCGTAGATGAGGAAGGCATCGTCCTGGGAGGCGACGAGCAGGTCGGCGATGCCGTCACCATTCACATCTCCCGCGCCGCCGATGCGCGGACTCTCGACGCCGCGAATGAGAAAGCCGAGGCTACCGTCACCGCCGTTCTCGGCGATCAAGCCGTCGAGGCGAAAGGTGACGTCCTCCACCGTGGTGCTGCCGAAGTAGACGTAGATGCCGAGGACGCCAGCGGAGATCGCGATGTCGTCCACGCCGTCGTCGTTTAGGTCGCCAGGGGAAGCAAGATACCGACCGACGCCACCACGTTCCGTGGCGCTGATGAGCGTGATGCCTACGGTGCCATCGGCTCCCGACTCGGCTCGCAAGCCACCGACACTGACCTCCGGTGGGAAGCTTGCGGCTTGCGCTGCCGAGAGCGGCAGCAGGGCAAGGATAGGCAGAAGACGAGTACACATAGCGCCCTCCGTGGCGCAGCTGAGGAGGCTTGCTAGCTTAGCAGTATCCAGTCCTGGGCGATGACGACGGCCAAGCCGAGCACGGCGCACGGCCGAGGACTGCAGAATCGGAGAACGCATCTCCCGAACCTGCGACGCGCCAAGTTCCAACCCGCCGAGGTCGATGGCCAAACCGTGGACGTCGTGATGAGCGTGCGGGTGAAGGTTCGCTGCATCGGTGACAAGTGCAACGTCAGCGCCTACCCCAACCTCGGCCTATACACGCAGGAGCACGGCGACAACTACGTGGCCCCTCAGGAGATCTTGACCCGCCAGGCCACCTGGTACGAACGCATGCTGACGGACGCGTCGTGTAAGGACGGAAAGACCCCACGCGAACCGTGCGTGGACGACGGCGCCTTCCGCCTGGTGGTGTACGTGGATGTGGATGACGCGGGCACCCCCTCCAATGCGCGCAGCCGGCGCAACCCCGCTGACCGCCGATGCGGACATGCTGATGGAGAAAGCCCACGCGTCGGTGGAAGCCTCGCAGTTCATCCCAGGCCTAGTCGAAGGCACGGCGAAACCGATGACGGTGCTCAGCTCGTCCCTGCACTACTCCAACAACAAGAGCATTCCGAAGACCATCTGCGTGGACGACACGGAGCTCGGCTCAAGGCTGGCCACCAAGCGTTGCTACAATGCCCAAGAGCACGCTCGCGTGAAGCCCGGCCTGCAGATCTACAGCTGGCTGCCCATGACCACCGGCACCAACATTGGCACGGACGGCTAAGCCTGCCATTGGCGAAGTCTCCCCAACCCTTAGAAGGTTGAGGCCTGTCCGAGTAGACAACCTCTATCGCCATCGACACTAGGATCAAGCTGAGGGCGGCGATAAGCCGCCCCGACATCGCTCGTGGTGCAGTACGTTGAATAGCCTCCGTTAGGTGTATCGTGGTGTTGCTACGGGCCTTCGCGGCGCGGTCCGCCCAGCGAGTGCCCGGCCCTTTTGGGGTCTAACCACTCGCTAGCGCAAAGTACCGAACGAAGTCTCGCACCTCAATACCCACGCTTTCTGGCGAGCTGAGGTGAGCGCTGCCATACCTATGCCACTGGATCAGGGTGTGGGGGCTTAGTCAGCGAATGCCACCTGGCAGCGAATACCGGCCGGCACCTTTGCCCCGTTGTTCGGCAGGCGCAGGCGCACGCCGAAGGTACCACTGGCCGCGTCTACGACGGAGTCGACCACGGTCACGGTTGCCTCGTACTCACCGCCCACAGGGGCCTCGGGTCGCACCATGGCCTTCTCGCCAACCGCCACCTGACCGATGTAGGCCACGGGCACCACGACCTCCACATGCAGGGGATTGACCCGCGCCAGCGTCGCGATCACCCCGTCGCGGACCAGCTCCCCCGCGTCCAGCTGACGCTCCATCACCACCCCGTCGACGGGACTGCGGATCGTTCGCAGGGAGAGCTCCACGCTTGCCTGGTTGAGTTCGAGTTCGGCGATCAGGCTCTCGGTTTCCACCTCGTCCTTATCGTGAATCGACAGGAGATCGTCGCGGTAGAGATCCTGGTTGCGCGCCACCTTGCGTTTGCCGAACTCGGCCCGCGCACGTGCCAGCTCCACCGCCGCCTGCTGGGAGCTTGCCTCCAGCTGCGCCACGGGATCGCCCGAGCGCACGCGATCGCCGCGATCGACGAAGTACTCGGCGATGACGCCGTTCACACTGGTACCTAGCTCTACCGTTCGGCTCGGTTGCAGCAGGCAATCAAACCCAGCTGCCTCCACGCCGCACGCCGCCAGGGCGAAGCACAGCCCCAGTCCCGTGACTCTCGCCCTAAGCAATACCAGGGTCCTCTCCGATGAACGCATAGCGGTCTTTGCCCGTAATGGAGTTGCGAAACAGCGCCAGGCGGGAAGCGCCTGCCAGACGCTCCTGACACCGCATCGCGCGAGTCAGGGCCCGTGCCGAGGGCGGCCGTTGCTCGACCTCCAGATGCTGCTCGACCACCCGATGCTCACGACACAGCACGTCCTGCGTATCGTAGCCTCGATGGCTGAGCGTCGCGCGGAGGATTCGGCGCTCGCCCGCCGCGGATGGCCCCGCCACCCATAGTACCGGCGTGGCCGGCAGTTCGCCGCGAAGCAGCGCCTGGGTGGTGGTCATTCGCACGCCGTCCGCACCGCCCTGCGCCTCGAACGCGGCCCGATCCTCCTCGTCGTCGACGAGCACGGCGCGCCCGCCGGCGTTCGCGCGCACCCACGCCACCATCCGGACACGGCTGTCGAAGATCTCGTGGCACGGACGCAGGGCGACACCCGCCGAGGCATCGGCGATACCAAGTCCCAGCAGCCGTCGGGCGGAGGCGACCGCACGGCTACCCGGACGCACGGTGCCGCACATCGCGCCGTAGCGCCGAGCCGCCTCCAGCAGCGTGGTCTCCCGGGCGTTGACGCGCATCGGCGGCGGGGGCAGGCGATGCCAACGCTGCAGGATCAGGGCGAGATCGATATCGCCCGCGCGCTGGGGGAGTTGTCCGGGTAGACGGGCCGCGTCGACGACCACCCTTCCGCCATCCACCCCGTAGTGCTGGTCCTCGCTCAGCAGTTCCCGAGCGCTCAGGGCCAGGCAGATCAACTCTTCGCGACGATTCGGCCCCGCCCACCAGCGGTCCAGCGCGTGCGCCAAGGCGCTGAGGCGGGCCCGGCCCGCACCGGTCAGCACCACAGCCTGTGGGGTGCACTGGTAGTGCGCAGGGGCGGACAAGGCGCTGGCGACGGTCACGGCGTCGTGGACTCGCCGCAGCAGTTCAGGCCGATCGACCACCGCCTGCAGCAACACGCGCCGCAGGCCCTGATTCAGGTAGGGACCGTCCGCATCCGCGGCGATCAGACGCGTCCTCGACAAGCGCGCGCGCTCCTGGTCGCCACCGCGCATGGCCAGCAGTGCCAGGGCCTCCGGCGTGCCCACGAGCACGGAGGCGCGCTGCACCTTCGTCGTCTGCGGGCCGACGAGTGCCCACCGTCCCTCGAGCCCGGCCAACGCGCATACGCGCTCGATGTCCGCTTCCTCGCCAGCGGACGAGGGCCACGCAAGGTGGACGGGCTCACCGTTGACGCTCGCTGCCGCCAGCGTGGCCGCGAGAAGCGCATCGCGTTCCTCGGCGCTACGCGACTCGACCAATCCACCAGCGAACAGATGTGCTAGGTGCATACCCCGCCGGGGGTCGACCCCCTGATCGCTTGCCATGGCGAATACTTCTGCCGCACGCGCCAGCGCGGGCGGTGGGCGATGCGACCACGCCATTCGGGCCTGCAGCAGATCCAGGCGCAGGGCCAGCGCGGTCTGCGCTATCCAGCCGTCGATACCGACGATCTCAGGCAGTCGCCTGGACGGCAGGGGCGGCAGCAGCGAGGTGAACATCACCGGCGCACTCACAGATCGAAGCGGCGCAGGAACAGCTGACGCAGCTGACGCGACCAGCGCTGGATCAACGGACTCCAGGGATGGCGGAACTTCAGGTAGGCCCGCTGCCCGAGGCGCTCGTAGGCGACCGGTTCGCTCAGGTCCACATCGATCTCGAACAGGGGCTGCACGGTGGTGCCGGGCTGCTGGGCAGTTGGATCCAGCGCGAAGGGTCCTCCGCCCTCGCGGCCGAGGGCCGCCGCCGGCAACTGGAAGGTGGCTGCGGGTACCTCACGAATCAGTGTGCCTACCTGAGGTGTCGAGCGCTTCGAGGTAATGAGGACCTCTACCGATCGGGAGTCATTGCTGACGCGGTCCGCGCGCTCCATGGGCACGGCAGCACGCACCCGCCGGGGCGGCCTGGTGAGGATCCAGCCCAATGCATCTCCCCGCTGCACGTAGCTGCCAGGCATATCCGACGGCGCCTGGGCCAGTAGGAAGCGTCCCCCACGATGCGCTCGGATCGTCAGGCCCGCCAGGCGGGTGCGCGCGTCGTCAAGCCGCGATCGGGCGAGCTCCAGCCGTTCGGTGACCGAGGCGGCGAGCACCCGGTCACTCGCCCGGGCCGCGAGCAGGCGCGCCTGCGCTTCACGCACCTCAGCCTCGTAGGCGCGCACCTGCGCTTCCAACACGGGATCACTCAGACGGAGCAGCACATCCCCTTCCCCTACGGTGCTCGCCACCTCGGCGATCACCTCATCCACCACGCCACCGCCGGTGGCGTAGAGCACGGCCTCGTCCGGCGGCAGCACCACCCCTTGCGCCGTCGTATGCTCCGGCAGAGGCACCACCAGTACCGCTGCACAGACGATCAGCATCGCCACGCCGGTACGGCCGATGGCAGCGCCCCGCTGACCGATCAGCGAGGGGTCGAAGAGCAGGGTCGAGGTGTGTTTGAGCATCGGCAGCACCAGAGCGTTGGCCAGCACCCACAGCGCCAGCAACACACCGAACATAAAGTACTGCCCGGCGATGAACAGGACGATCATGGTCATGACAAACAGTCGGTAGGCGAAGGCCAGCACACCGTAGGTCACCAGCCAGACACCCTCCCCCGCATCGCGAGTGACCGGGCGTACGCCCTCCTGGCGCAGGAAGTGGCGGCGCACGAGATAGCCGATCTGGCGGTTGGCGCGCGAGCCGAGGTTGGGGATCTCCAGCGCGTCCATGAGGATGTAGTAGCCGTCGAAGCGCAGCAGGGGATTGCCGTTGAACAGCACGGTGGATACCCCGGCGATGAACATCACGTTGAAGGCGATGGCACGCACTACCCCCTCCTCCGCCTGCACCCACAAGTGAAAGGCCACGGCGGCGATGAACACCTCGACGATCATCCCCGCCGCCCCCACCACCATGCGCTGCCAGCGGCTGCGCAGGGCGGAACTCGCCGAGGCATCGACGTAGGGCACCGGCACGAACACCAGCAACATCACCCCCATCTCGTGCACTTCCCCACCCCAGCGCTTCACCGCCAGCCCGTGGCCGATCTCGTGCAGCACCTTCACCACGGGGAAGACGAACAGCAGCATGATCAGGTTGCTGGGGCTGAGCACGCGGTCTGCCAGGTTGCCGGTGAGCGCATCCCAGCGCACACCTACCTGCAGCGCAGCCGACAACACTACGGCCAGCCACAGGCACAGGCCCGGCCAGGAGAACAACCAGCGTGCGACGCCAGCCAGGCGCGTGAGCAGCCGTTCCGGATCGATCAGCGGCACGCGAATCGCAAGCGGCGTGCGAAAGCGGGCGAGGCGCTGCTGGCGCAGGAGGCGTCCGCTACGACGCGCCAACTCCCCGGCATCGGGCACTTCGTCGGTGAGCAAGACATCGCTGCCGTGCAACTGCGTCAGCAGACTCATCAGTTGCTCCTGGGTCGGCGCTTCCTCGCCAAAGGCCTCGCGAGCCTCCTCCCAGATCTCCGCCAGCGTGCGCTCGCCATCCATCAGGGCGATGAGGTAGTAGGCCGGCGCGGTAAAGCGGGAGAACTTCCCGCTCGCGTGATCCTGGAGCACGTACCAACGCTCACCGCGATAGCGGTGACGATGGATCTCGACGTGCTCGCGCAGGCGCGGTCGCAGGCCCGCCGCGGCGTGCCACGCCGCGGTGAGCGTGGTGGTGGGATCACCTGCCGGCAGAGCACCGCGGCCGGCGACGGCCCCCCGTGTGCCGTCGGTGATCATGGGGCCAGACGCCAGTAGGTGAGGGCGAGCCAATCGATGAAGGTGCGGCTCCACAGCCACACCACCCTGCGCTCGCCGATCGACACTTTAGCTATTCCCGCCATTCCCGGGCGAAGGCGTTCGTCGTTCGCTGTCACCTGTGCCTCGACCGTAAAGACGTTGCGCCCGTCCTGCGCCTTGGACGACGGGGTAAGCCTTACCACTTCAATATCGAAGCGCTGATTGGGCAGGGAGGCGAGCACGAGCTCCCCCTGCTGACCGATCGCCAGGTGCTCGATGTCCTTGTCGTCAACGTCGATCTGCACCCGATAGCCTTCCAGGGGAGTGATCTCGAACAGCACCTGCCCCCGGGCGACCGACGCACCGAGCGACTGCGTTAGGTCACCGCTGATCACCAGGCCATCGAAGGGGGCCGCGATGCGCATACGCGATATCTGCTCATCGAGCAAGGCGACCTCCGCTTCCACCTGTTCTATCTGCGCCGCAAGCACGCTCGCCTCCGCGCGCTCACCACGCGCCTGGGCGTCCTGCAGTTGCAGGGCCAGCTGGGAACGGCGGCTTGTCTGCGCGAGGCGCTCGAGGCGCAGATCGCGCTCGTCTAACTGGCCGAGGAGATCGCCGCGATTGACACGATCGCCCGCACGCACCGGCGCCTCACGCAGGAAGCCGTCGATCGGCGCCGCCACCGTGCGGGTGATTTGCCCCTGCAGCCGGGCGTCAGCGGTCACGCGGAAGTCTCCGCGCACCCACCAGGCGGCAGCGATCAACATCGTAAGCATGAGCATGCTGGCCTTGAGGCCGAGATGGCCAGGTCCGATGAGCCGCTGCAGCTGATGCACACAGGCTGCCCCGAGCTTGCTGCCGATCCAGCGCTCGTCACGTTCCCGCACTGCCAGCACCGGTCCGCTGAGGAGCGCGATCCTCTCTACGGCCTCGCTCTCCTCAGGGGTGAACGGGGTATCCGCCCCTCGCTCCAGGCAGAGCGCACCCCAGGGCGGCTCATCGCCCGCGCCGTTCGGCAACACGACGGTCAGGGCGGTATCCACATCGTGTTCGCGCAGATGCCGCTGGTGCTCGCGGCGAATCAGCGGCGGGACTTCTTCGATGGCCGCGGGCGCCAGCACACTCGTGCCCTGATCGATGGTCTCGTCCATCAATTGCTCAATGCTGCGCACGAGGTTCATGCGCTTCGGTTCGATCGCCATGTGAGACACCACCTGCAGGCGGGAACGGCCGCGCAGGTAACGCCCTACGGACACCCGATCACAGCGCAGACGTGCTGCGAGGCGCGTCGCCAGCGAGCGAGCGCTATCGCTCATCGAGTCCGCGGCATGCACGGCGGCGAGCGTCTCAGCGACCTCGGCGGCCTCTTCGCTTCGCCGGCGATACCCGTCCGCCGACAGCTGCACCAGCCGCGCCAGCAGCCAACCGCTGCCCCAGCGCAGCTCACGTACGAGCGAGTGCGATGCCTCGCCCCGCCTGCGCAGGCGGAAGGCCACCGCTCCGATCAGCTCGCCCGCCCAGAGCAAGGGGGCGGCGGCATCGGTGCACTCGCCGCCCGCGTTCACCTGCCCGGCTCGCTCGGCGACGGCACGTTCGAGCAGGTCACGCAGCGCTTGCGGCGTGCTGCCGCGCTCGGGCACGGAGGCGACGCGTGTGAGCATGCCGTCCGCCTCACGGATGACGACGACCGCGTCGATGACATCGCCGAGGTGATCGCTCTGAAGGGCGAGCCACGCGGACGCGGCGCCAGGCATGTCTGTGGCGTTACCGAGGGCGCGCCAGCGAGGCTCATCCGGCGGAAGCGAATCCATAGAGGTTTACGGGGGCCCTGGGGGAGCCCCTTCGATCATCCCTTGGCCGGCTTCGTCTCGATCTTCAACTCGCCGACGGTGGCCTCGAAGTTCTTGATCGTCGCATCGAGCATGAGCAGCAGGCGCTTGGCCACGTAGGGATTCATGACGATGCGATTGGACAGCTGCACCGTGACTTCCTTCTGCGACGGCTGCCAGGTCAGGTTGGTGCCGAACAGCAGGGTGATCTCCTCGCGCGTGCTCGAGATGTTGCAGATGTTGGCGTAGGAGGTCTCCATGTCGCCATCATCCCACTTGATCGTACGACCCTCGAGGCTGGGCTTGGCAGTCGGTTCCTTCGATGACACTTAATTCTTCCTTCAGTGGTTACTAGGTAAAGCTAGGGCGACTTCGCTCGCCCCACGACACCGCTCAAGCCCAGTTTATCGGCTCACCGGCCTTGCGGGGAGCGCGCTCGCGAACGCGCCACGCCACGGCGCCGATCACAGCCGCGGCACCCGCGCCTCGCGTATCCACGGGTTGCTCCCAGAAGGCTACCGAGGCAGACCGATCGTGCTCTTCGAAGTGCGCCCCCCCACCGTCGCGCCCGTCGCCTAGGGCCGGGTTGGCGCCCGCCGGTGCCGGTGCCGCTTCCGGGACACCAGGCGCCTGCGGTAATCCGTCGGTATCGGCCGGCGTATCGGGTGGTGGCGCAGGCGGCGAGGGCGGAGCATTGCTCGAACCGCTCTGGCCCGTCAGGCGCTTGAGCAGACTGGTCTCCTCAGCTACCTGAATCGCTCCCTGGGGCGCCCCGTCCGGCGCCTGAGGCTGCTTCACGGCCACAATGAGGTCCTCGACGGCCACGGTGGTTCGCACCTGTACCTCATCCAGCTCGCCGAAGAGCGAGTCGTAGAGCGTGAGGATCTGGTTGGAGGCCAGATCGAGGACATCCGGGGCGAGGGTGACCAGAGAATCACCCAGCTGATTGGTGCCGATAAAGCGCGCGTACTCGCCGATGATGATGTCGGTGCCGAGTTCGCCCACGAAGAAGTCGCTGCCGAACCCACCGATCAAGATGTCCTGGCCAGCGCCGGAGTCAAGGGAGTCATCGCCCCCTGTCAGGGGATCGATCGTCTCCGCCACGAAGCGCTCGCCGAGGCGTGTCACCTGACCGCCATCGCCGATAAGCGTGTCGTCGCCCTCGCCGGTGCTGGCCGTATCAGCGCCGGCACCGCCGATGAAGATATCGTCTCCGGCAGTACTGACCATAGTGTCATCACCGCCGAGCAGTGGGTTACCGCTGCGCACGATGTCCAGGGTGCGAGGGTCACCTTCCTCATCGGCCACGAAGAAGAACTCGCCCTCGTCGCCAACCACCGCATCGCGACCGGTGCCCACGTCGATCGTGTCACTGCCGAGGCCGCCCGCCACCGCGTCGTCGCCCGCGCCCGTGACGATCGTGTCGTCGCCAGCCCAGCGCTCATCCGTGTCCGTGGTGCGTAGCTCGCCCGTCGCGCCGTCGACAAACTGTGCCTGCGCACCATCGCCGATCACGATGTCGCTGCCGGCGCCGGAGGTCAGCGTGTCGTTGCCCGCACCGCCGATGAGTACGCTGCCACCATCACCAGCGGTGATCGCATCGTCACCCCCAAGGCCAGGCACGGAGCGCTCGCTGCTGCCGAAGGCGAGAATCCCCACCTGGAAATTGGCCAGCGCGTTGAGCTGCAGTTCGCCGTCCCCGCCGGGCTGCGGATCGGCGATGAACGATGCCTCGCCGCCGTCGCCAAAGAGCACGTGGCTGCCGTTGCCTGCCTCGATCACATCGCCCGCGACACCCCCGAAGACGATGCTCTCACCATCGCCCACGATTAGCCGGTCGACGCCGCCTCGGTCGTCGAACAAATCGGTAGTCAGCACGAAGCTGACGATGCCGTTGTTGAATTCCACGGCCGCGTTGTCGCCGACCACGAGGTTGATGCCATCGCCCGCGGTGGCCGAGTCCTCACCCAGGCCGAGCAGGATCACGTGGTTGCCGTCACCGACGATCGCCTCGTCATCACCACCGGGCTGCGTGGCGGCCGTGTTGATGGAGGACAGCTCGCCCAGGGTGTTAAACTGCATGAAGCCGCCATCGCCGAGGATGATGGCGTCGCCATCGCCCTGGGTGAGCCGATCACCGGCCACGCCACCGACCACGACCGCATCACCGTCGCCGAGGCTCACGCTATCCGCGCCACCGCTCCCCTCGTCCGTGTCGGTAGACGCGATGCGCACGATGATGCCGTCCGCATAGTCGATCTCACCGCCGTCGCCGATGACCACACGCTCACCGTCGCCAGCGGTCAGGATATCCGCCCCTTCACCAAGCAGGGTTACGCCGGACCCATCGCGCAGATCCACCCGATCAGCCGCGCCGGCAAGGTCCTCGTCGGTGACGATACGGATGAGCACCCCAGCCTCGTCCCAGGTCACCATTCCGCTATCGCCCAGGATGAGTGATTCACCGCCGTCCTGGGTGATCAAATCGCCGAAGGCACCACCGACGATGATCGAGTTCGACTGGCCCACATTGATCGTGTCCGCCCCGGCCGAACTCTCGGCCGTATCGAAGGAGCGTGCCTCGGTGAGCACGCCGTTGGTGTAGGTGAGGCGACCGAAGTCGCCGAAGACCGTGTGGGTGCCATCGATCGCGTTGAGCGTGTCATTGCCGAAGCCTAGGATCGCGGTCAGGCGCCCATCGTTTGCTATCACCGTATCGCCGCCGCCCTGGTCGAGGTGGGTGGCGTCGACGGCGAGCAGCACGCCAGCGGCGTCACGCCGCACCTCACCGTTGTCCGCAATCACCAGGTCATCGCCACCGGCCACATCGATCGTGTCGCCGCCCATGCCCGCCAACACGATGTCATCGCCCTCGCCCGCGCTGATCGTATCGCTCGCGCCGGTCGTGCCATCGGCATCGCTGGTGACCACCCGCGTGGCCGCGGCGCCCGCGAGTTCGATTGCGCCATTGTCGCCGAGGATGACATCGTCACCCTCATCCCCGCTGATGAGGTCCTGCCCGAAGCCGCCGAAGATCAGATCGGCACCCTCATTGCCGTTGATCTCATCGTCACCGCCGAGGGCGGGCTCGCGGGTGCTTAGCACGTCGGCCCGGCCATCGGTCGTCTCCACGGTGGCGATATCGCCGAATAACACGTCTCGATCGCTTCCCGTGACTACCCCGGCGAGCATGCCTCCGTACAGGCGGTCGTTACCTATCGAACCGATAAGGTAATCGTCGCCGCCATCGCCGATCAGAAGATCATCACCGCCGACGGTCACATCGATGGTCTCGTGACGCGCCAGGCTGCCGTCGCGAATGACGAGGGCCGCGTCTCCGAGCAGGAAGTCCCCGTCAAAGCCGCCGCTCAGCGTGTCATTGCCCGCCCCGCCGATGAGCAGATCCTCGCCCGCATCGCCGGTGATCTCGTCGTCGCCACCCTCGCCCGTTGCCACAGAAGTGACGACGAGCATGTCATCGCGCTCGACATCGGCGTGATCGCCCACCAGGACATCGCCTTCGGTGCCACCATCGAGGGTGTCGGCGCCGTCTCCGCCGAGCAGGATGTCCGCACCCTGGTCACCGGTGATCGCATCGTCACCTCCGGTGCCCACCGCCGCGAGGGATGTGAGGATGGCATTGGCCTGCGTCGAACCATCCTCGAAGTGGATTACGCCCGCGTCACCGAGCGCGACATCGTCTCCCGCGCCGCCGCCGATCGTGTCGCCACCGGTGCCGCCCATGAGAACGTCGTCGCCCGCATCGCCTTCCAGCGTGTCGTCACCGCCAACGGCCGCATCCAGAGTCTCGACGCGGATGCGCAGGCTCGTGCCGTTGAGCAGCACCGTGCCACTATCGCCGAGCAAGGTGTCGTCGCCGAGCGCACCCGATAGGTAATCGGCCGCGGCACCGCCAAGCAGCACATCGTCGCCGTCCTCCCCGCGCAGCGCATCGGCACCGCCGGCAGCGGTGTCTGCGCTCGTCACCGCCTCGATGGCAAGATCGCCACCGCGCGTCACCGCGCCGTGGTCGCCCAGCAGCACGTCGCCCTCGGTGCCCCCCGTGATGTCGTCCGCGCCGTCACCGCCGAACAGCAGGTCTGCCCCGGCATCGCCGAACAAGACGTCATCGTCGCCCGTACCTACGAAGCTTGTGAAGACGTCGTCGGCAAGATCGCTGCCGTCTGCACCCACTACCGTGCCGGCATCGCCGAACACGATGTCATCACCGGCGCCCGCCCGGATCACATCGGCGGCCGCTCCGCCGAGCAGGATGTCGTCGCCCTCGCCACTCTCCAGCGTGTCGGCGTCGCCCGTGGCAGCATCCACGCTCTCGACTCGAAGGCGCAGGCTGATGCCATTCGCCAGCACCGTGCCGCTGTCGCCGAGCAGGATATCGTCGCCGAGGGAGCCGGACAGGAAGTCGGCATCGGCACCGCCGATCACCAGGTCATCGCCCGCTTCACCGTGCAGGGTGTCCGCGCCGCCCGAGCCGGTATCCGTGCTCGTGACTTGCAGGAGAATCCGGTTGTCGTCTCGCGTGACGACACCGTGATCGCCCAGCAGGACATCGCCCTCGGTGCCGGCCGTGATGTCGTCCGCACCATCGCCGCCGAACAGCAGGTCCGCCCCTGCATCGCCGAACAGGATGTCGTCCCCGCCCGTACCGAGGAAACTCGTAAACGCATCATCGGCAAGCTCGCTGCCGTCGGCGCCCACCACCGTGCCCGCATCACCGAAGACGATGTCATCGCCCGCGCCGGCCATGAGCACGTCCGCATCGGCGCCGCCGAGCAGGATGTCGTCATCCTCGCCGCCATCCAGCGTGTCCATACCGCCGGTCGCCGCCGCCAGACTTTCCACCCGCAACACCGTGCCCAGGCCGTCGTAGGTGATGCGGCCGGCATCACCCAGGAGGACGTCGACGCCACTGCCAGCGGAAAGCGTATCGCTCCCGGCACCGCCGAGCAGCACGTCGTCACCTGCGTCACCGTCGAGCGTGTCGTCGCCACCGATGCCCGCATCTAGGCTTTCCACCCGAACCCGCAGGCTGGTGCCGTTGAGCAGTACAACGACGTTATCGCCCGCCAGCGTGTCCGCGCCAAGGCCGCCGGACAGGAAGTCAGCGCCTGCGCCGCCCAACAGAACGTCATCGCCGTCCTCACCGCGCAGCGTGTCGTCTGCGCCCGCGGCAGTGTCGCTGCTCGTCACGTCGGTGATCGCGAGATCAGCGCCACGCGTTACAGCACCGTGATCGCCCACCAGGACATCGTCCTCTGTGCCGCCCGCAATATCGTCGACACCATCGCCGCCGAACAGCAGATCCGCGCCCGCATCGCCTAGCAGCACATCATCGCCGCCGGTGCCGGTGAAGGCCGTAAACGCGTCGTCGGCCAGACCGCTGCCGTCAGCGCCCACTACGATGCCAGCGTCACCGAAGGCGACGTCGTTGCCAGCGCCGGCCCTGAGCAGATCTCCAGCAGCACCGCCGATGAGAATGTCGTCGTCCTCGCCGCCGTCGAGCGTGTCCGTGCCCCCGGTCGCCGCCTCCAGGCTCTCCACCCGCAGCACCGTGCCCAGGCCGTCGTAGGTGATGCGGCCAGCATCACCCAGGAGGATATCCTCCCCCTGATCCGCCGTCAGCTCGTCGTCGCCGGCACCGCCAACAAGCGCATCGTTACCGCTGCCCCCGGTGAGCACATCGCCGCTGCCGCTCGCAACCTCGAGGCTATCGAGAGTGATCAGTGCTTCCTGGGCGTTGCGCACGAGGACGGCGTGATCGCCCGCCAACACGTCGTCGCCAGCACCCGCGTCGAGGAGATCCGCAGCGTCACCGCCGAGGAGCACGTCGTTGCCGCCGTTGCCGAACAGCATGTCCGCACCGCCCGTGCCGACCGCATCGGTGAAGATGTCATTCGCAGCGTCACTGCCGTCGGCGCCAACGATGAGGCCTGCGTCGCCGATCAGGATGTCGCGGCCGTTGCCGCCGGTGAGCGTGTCGCTATCCGCCCCGCCGAAGAGGGCATCGTCGCCGTCCTCGCCGTCGAGTACGTCTGCCCCGCCGATGGCCGGATCGACGGTCTCGACGCGCAGGCGCACGTTGACACCGCTGAACAGGGCGAGGCCTGCGTCCCCGACCAGCGTATCGTTGCCGAGCGCGCCGGAAAGCGAGTCGGCGCCGAAGCCGCCGATGAGCAGATCATCCCCGGCATCGCCCAGGAGCAGATCGTCGGCACCGGTGAGCGTTTCGGTGCTGCGTACCTCGAGCACCCGTGCGGCGGCATCGCGCACGATCAGGCCGTGGTCACCAAGGAGCACGTCGTCTTGCGAACCGCCGACGAGTTCGTCGGCGTCATCGGCACCGATCAGCAGGTCTACCCCTTCATCGCCGAACAACTGATCCATAGCGCCGGTGCCGATGAACGTGGTGGTGATCGTGTTGGCTTGCGCGCTGCCGTCATCGCCGACCACCAGGGCGCTGTCGCCGAGGAGCACGTCGTCGCCGGCACCGGCGATGAGGACATCTGCGAACGCCCCACCGATGAGAAGATCGTCACCTGCGCTGCCGGTAAGCGTATCGGCTCCGCCAAGATCACCGGCCAGGCTCTCCACGCGCAGGACGGACGCGAGGCCGGCGAAGCTTATTCGAGCTGCGTCGCCGATGAGTACATCGCCGTCAGCGTCGGCAGCGAGCTGATCGTTGCCCGCGCCTCCGATGAGCACATCGCTGCCCAGGCCTCCACTGAGGGCGTCGTCGCCACCGTCTGCGAGATCGGTGCTAAGCGCGAGGAGCACGGCGCCAGCGCCATCGCGCGTGATGTAGCCATGATCGCCGAACGCCAGATCCGCGTCGTCGCCACCGCTGAGCTCATCGGCCCCATCGCCGCCGAGCAGCAGATCGTCTCCTTCACCGCCGGACAGGATGTCGCCTGCACCGGTGCCCACGGCGGAGGTGAACACATCGTCCGCCTGCTCGCTGCCGTCGGCACCGACGATGGTGCCGCTGTCGCCGAGGAGCAGATCGTTGCCGGCGCCGCCGGTCAGTGAGTCGTCCGCGGCACCGCCGAGCAACCAGTCGTCGCCCTCCTGCCCATCGAGGGTATCGCTGGCGCCCGCGGAGGGGTCTAGCGTCTCCAGGCGCAGGCGCTGGCCGGTGGTATTCAGCAGCAGGAGCGCAGCGTCGCCGACCAGCACATCGGCCCCGAGGCCGCCGGTCAGAAGATCCGCGAAGGCCCCGCCGAGCAGGACGTCGTCACCATCGTCTCCGTGCAGCACGTCGTCGCCGCCGAGCGCGATGTTGGTACTGCGCACGTCGATGATCTGCAGATCCGCCTCGCGCACGATCGTGGCGTGGTCGCCGGCCAGGACGTCGTCATCCTCACCGCCCTCGCTCCGGTCGGCGCCGTCGCCACCGAGGAGCAAGTCAGCACCGGTATCGCCGAAGAGCTCATCATCGTCCCCCGTACCGACGAAATCCGTGAACACGTCGTTCGCCGCATCGCTGCCGTCGGCGCCGACGAGCGTGCCGCCATCGCCGAGCAAAATGTCGTTGCCTGCTCCGCCGAGGAGCACATCGCGCCCGGCACCGCCGACCAGCTGGTCCTCGCCCTCGCCCCCGTCGAGCACGTCCGCACCGCCGACCCCGGCGTCCACGCTCTCAACGCGCAGTACACTGCCGAGACCGTCGAGGGTGATCCGGCCACCGTCACCGAGCAGGATGTCGTCCCCGCCATCGCCCTCGAGCTGATCGCCGCCGGCCCCGCCGAGGAGCCAATCGTTACCCTCGCGGCCGAACAGCGTATCGCCATCACCGCTGGGAACATCGACGGTGAGAATCTGCGTGATCCCGTCGGACTCATCGCGGGTGATCGCACCATGATCGCCCAACAGCACATCGGCCCCCTCGCCGCCATCGAGGAGATCCGCGCCCTCGCCACCGAGGAGCAGATCCGCGTCCGCGTCGCCGAACAGCATGTCGGCGGCACCGGTACCTACGAAGCTCGTAAATACGTCATTGGCCTCGGCACTGCCGTCGCTGGCCACCACGGTGCCGCTGTCGCCGAGGAGGATATCGGCGCCGCCGGCGCCGGTGAGCTCATCTCCTCCGGCACCGCCGATGAGGATGTCCGCTCCCTCGTCACCTAACAGGGCGTCGTCGCCACCGGCCCCCGGGTCCACGCTCTCGACGCGCTCCAGGCCGCCTTGCGCATCCCGCCGCAGCAGCCCGTGGTCGCCCACCAGCACGTCGTCGCCCGCGCCGGCCTCAAGGTGGTCGTCGCCATCGCCGCCGAGCAGAACATCGTTGGCGTCACCGCCCAGCAGGACGTCGCCGGCGCCCGAACCCACGGCATCCGTAAACACGTCATCGGCATCGTCGCTGCCGTCCGCATAGACCACGAGGCCGGCGTCGCCAAGGAGCACGTCGCGGCCAGCACCACCGGACAGCTCGTCGGCACCGGCGCCGCCGAGCAGCACGTCGCGGCCGCCGTCCCCAGCGAGCCTATCGTCGCCGCCGATAGCCGCATTCGTGGTAGAGACGCGCAGGACCGTGCCGTCCTCCGTACGCGAGATGCTGCCCGCATCGCCCAAGAGCAGGTCGTCGCCATCGCCGCCCGTGAGTTCGTCGGCACCGGCACCGCCCACCAGGAGGTCGGCCGCGCCGCCGCCCGCGAGGACATCATTGCCCCCGATGTCGGCGTCGATCGCCAGCAGGTCGTTGGCGGCGTCGCTACCGTCATCACCGATGATGTCGGCGCTGTCGCCGAACAACACGTCGGCGCCCTCATTGCCTTCGAGTTCGTCGCCGCCGGCGCCACCGACCAGGATGTCCTTACCCACGCCACCGATGAGCTCATCCCTTGCCCCGGTGCCTGTGGACACCGACGTCAGGCGCACCAACACCGCCGCTTCCGCCAGGTACAGGGCATGGTCACCCACGAGCGTATCGGCGCCATCGTCGCCGCTAAGACTGTCTTCGCCGCTGCCGCCGAGGAGCAGATCGCCGCCGATACCGCCGCTGAGCGTGTCGCCCGCACCGGCCGTGTCGTCGCCACCTCGGCTATCCACTTCGATCACGGTCTGGTCGATCGCGGACCAGAGGATCGAGGCCAGGTCACCGACGAGCGTGTCGCCCCCCGCCTCACCGAACAGTTCATCCGCGCCGGTGCCACCCACCAGGACGTCGGCACCGTCGCGCCCTTCGATGCGGTCGTCCCCGTCCTCGAGCACCTCCGCATCGACGCGCGTGAGGCGGAAGCTGCCGTCTCGAACGATGAGCGCCGCCCCGCCCACCAGCAGGTCCGTGCCCGAAGAGCCGATGATCGTGTCGTCACCCCGCCCGCCGATGAGGGCCACGCCAAGGCCACTCGCCTGCGCATCGAGCGTGTCGGCGCCCCCTTCCCCGAACACTTCCAGGATGCCCTGGTTGACGCTGGCCTCCACCACCACCAGATCGTTGCCGTCGTTGGAAAATAATTGCGTTAGGTCATGGGCTCGCAGGCCGTTCACGGAGATCTCATCGCTCCCCGTGCCGGCGTAGAAGGCGAGACCGCCCGCGAAGCTGCCGGCGTTCGGGTCAGCGAAGTAGGTGATGAGTCCAGCGGACGCACCGCGGATCTCATCCTCGTCGATGGTCACGACGTCGCCTGTGCTATCGACCGAGTCATCGACGACCAGGGTGTTGGTGCCCGTACCCGCGTCGATAGTCATATCGAAGGCGATGGCGGACAGGCTGCCCGCGCGAAGCTCGCGGTCGGAGGAGACGATGATCTGATCATCGCCCGCGCCGGTGTTGAGCTCCAGCACCGCTTCCACGCCGGCGACCAGCACGTCATCGGCGCCGCTACCCAGATCGACACGAAGGGTCTCCACATCGTCGTAGGCGATCAACACGTCGTCATCGGTGCTGCCGTCGAGGCCATCGATGGCACCGCCGTCGAAGGACACGCCGTCGATGGTGAAGGTCAGCAGATCGATGATCGGCGCCAACGAGTCCGTGCGACCATCACTGGTCAGCACCAGCGCGTCGGTGCCGGCCTCGTCGCTGCCCCCGTCGCCCAGGAACACCACCGGGCCGAGGATATCCTCCAGCGATCCGTCGCCATTGCCCACGGTGACCCGATCGCTGCCCTGGGGATCGGGGTTCTCGGACTGATCCTCTTCCCGGACGATCGTGATCTCAGTGTCTTCCTGGACCACCCCATCGCCATTGAGGTCGTCCCAGATGCGGCGCGTAACCAGTCCATCCGCATCGCCGACGATCGTAAGGTCGGCGGCGTTGGCATTCACCTGCACGCTGTCATCGCCACCGGCCAGGTTCAGCACCAGCGTGGTGCCCGGCTCCGTGTAGTCGATGGTGAGCACATCGCTCGCATCGGAGAAATTGAAGTTGATGGTGTTGAAGCCTTCAAACACCACCTGGGCGGCGCCATCGATGCCGAAGCCTGTGAGCTGCACGCCGTCCGGATCGTCCTCCGCCGGCGTGTCCTCATCGCGGTACTCGATCAGCGTACCGCTGGGGAAATCGGAACCGAACTGGTTGTTGATGATGAGCGTGTCGTCGCCGATGGCACCGACCAGCTCGAGGTTGCCGGAGAAGGAATCGAGGGCTCGCGTCTCGGGCGCGACGAAGGTATCGGTCTCCTCGGCCACCGTGACCGTGCCGATCACCGTGCGAATGGAGCTCGAGTCGCCCGCCTCCAGGTCGATGCTCTCGAGGCGTTCGAAGTCCGAGATGTCGGCGCGCAACTCGCCGAAACCGAACAACCAGAAGCCGAAGAACCAGTCCGACACGAACGTGTAGGGGAACAATCCGTCGTATACGCGCACCCTATCGGAAACACCGAGATCCACGTTACGACCGATCTCGTCGCTGAAGGGATCGCCCGTGCTCGGATCCTCCCATTCACTGGCGATGAATGCTTCGAATTCCGTCAGGCTAAACTCCACCGTCTCGGTGAGGCCGCCGGCATCGATGGGCACCGGGTTGCCGTCCTCGTCGACGCCAGAGCCGTCGTCGACGATCGTCAGCACCACGGCAGAGAACAAGCCGATGGATTGGGCGGAGGAATTGATGTCCTCGCTGTCCACGGGCTCATCCGGGAAGTCGAACTGCTCGGTGAAGGAGAGCTGCGGCAGTTCCAACCCACTCTGGGGAATGCTCGTGTGCCACCACCAGTTGACGAACTCGCCGTCCACCACGAGATCGTCATCGTCGGGGTTGGTGTCGTTCGCCTGCAGGTCGGCGATCAGGTCGAGGATGAACTGATCGACCAGGTCTTCGAAGGCCTCACCGGTGACGATGTCCGTCTCGCTGGTACGCGTCACCCTGATGTCAGTGCCCCACACCTCGACGGTGCGGCTGCCGGACTCGGCGCTGACGCGCTGAGGTACGTCGTAGAAGAGGCTGAAGAAGCCTCGCTCAAAGAAATCGTAGGCGTTCCAGCGCGTGTAGGTGAATTCGACCGAGTCCACCACCGTGGTGGCCTGATCGGCGATCACATCCGAGCCACGCTCAGGGATGATGAAGGTGCCGAAGCCGAGATCCCCGCCCACCTCGACCGTGTCATCACCGCTGCCCGTGTTGATGATGATGTTCTGCCCCGGCAGGCTGCCGTAGACGAACACCACATCGTCGCCGCCGCCGGTGATCAGCACCAGCTGCTCGACGCCGACGATCTCCTCCACCACCAGGCCCGCGCCGTAGATCCGCTGGACCAGCTCGGAGGTGGCTGGATCGATCTCCGTGAAGACGTAAAACTCGTCCGCGATCGCCGTGCCGGCGATCACTACCGAATCGAAGCCTTCGCCACCGAAGATGTAAACGGGCGCGTTGCGCACGTAACTGACCTGATCGTTCTCGCCGGCGCGTGAGGTCAGGTTGACCTGATCCTGACCCTCGACGCTCTCCCGCGTGCTCTGGCGCAGGAAGTTACCGAGCGCTTCGGCGATGTCGTCGTAGTCCTGTGGGTCGTCCTCGAACGCTACGTCGTTGTCGATCAGCAGCTGCTGGGCGAGGAGGAAGAACTCCTCCACGTTGTCCACGGTGACGTCGGTGTTGGCGTCGATAAGGCCCGCATCCAGCAGCGCAGCCTCGAGGGCATCCACGTCTTCCGAGCTGGTCTCGTCGAAGGGCGTATAGGTGAGGTGGGCCTTGAGGAAGAAGATGTCGTCGCCGTCCTCGCCGTAGAGCCACAGCTCGGCAACGTTGCGATTGACCTCGAAGTAGTCATCACCGGCACCGCCGAACAGGCGCGCCCCAAAGCCGACACCGTCGGTGATCGCCGTGACCACGGGCAACAGGGACCCGTCGTCCTGGGTCTCGATCACCTGTTCCAGCACGTTGCCGACGAAGAAGCTGTCATCGCCGTCATCGCCGTAGACCTCGAGGCTGCGCGCCGTATCGTCGAAGACGAACACGTCGTCGCCGTCGCCGCCGCGGAAGCTGATGTCGGCGATGATGTTGCCGTCGCTGGTGATGTAGCTGATCGTCTGGGTGTTGACCTCGTCGTCGAAGACGCGGCCCGGCAGCAAAGACCCCGTGTCGCGGACGCCGTCGTCCTCCTGCGGCGTCTCCGACTGATCGAGGAGGTCGTCGACCAGCTCATCGACGTTGAAGGAGGCGAAGGCCTCGAACAGCCCGTCGCCGTCGAGGCGGCGGACAAGGCCGTCGTTGCCCTCGGTCAGGAAGTGGAACAGGTCGTCGCCGGGGCTGCCCGAGACCACCAGGGCGTCGTTGCCGGCAAGGCCGGTGTCATCCACGGTAAAGAGCGTGTCGTAGAACGCGCCCGGGCGAACGGAGACCTCAGGTGCGGACAAGCCAATCAGGTAGGTATCGCTACCCTCGAAGCCATCGAGGATCAGCTCCTCACCGGTGAAGTCCTGCACCACGAAGGTGTTCGCGCTGCGGAAGGCATCCGTGCCGACCCCCGTGAGGGTAACGATCTCGAACACGGCCTGGCCGTTCTCATCCAGCAGGGATTCGATCTCCGCCGCGCCGTCGAAGGCGGCGGAGGTCGTGACCGTGTTACCCCACTGATCCTCGAAGGTCTGTGTCGTGCCTGCCTGGGCGTCGTCGTACAGGCCGATGATCAGGCTCTGGTCCGAGATGAAGAAGTCGATGGGCTCGCCATCCTGGCCCACGGTCTCGAACAGCGTGTCCGTGCCGCCGCCGTCCTGGAAGCTGTCGACGCCGCGGCCGCCGGAGATCACATCATCACCGGCGCCGGCGCTCAGCGTGTCGCCGTAGCGCGAGCCGAACACCGTGTCGTTGCCCGCACCGGCTTCCAGGGTGAGCAGGGCGAGCTGGTTGGTCACGCCTCGACCGTCGAGGAAATCGTCCACCAGGTCATCGTCGGACACGCTGTCGAAGGCCTGGATCACCAGCCGATCGCCGTCCTCGCTGGCGCTCGACTGGTTGAGGGTGAAAGACGTGATGAGGGCCGCGTCTGCGTTCTCCGGTTCGCCGTCGGGCACGAGGTCGCGGTCGTAGCGATCGATCTGCCAGAATTCGTTCTCGGTGAAGACCTCGAAGAAATCGCGATCGCTAGCACCGCCCTGGAGCACCAGCGTGTCGGCGGCACCGTCGTTGTCGCCCACGGGCACGATGGTGACGAAGGACTCGCCGTTCTCGTCCGTGACCGTGCGCTCCTCGAAGCGCCGCTCGCCACCCATGCCGACGTCCACCTGCATGAGATCGCTGGCGCGCAGGTCGCCGAAGGTGATCGTATCCCCACCGGTACTGGCCGTGAGGTCGAGCAGTTCGATGTCGTCGAAGGTGATCTCGCCGCGATCGCCCCAGTCGATGCCGACGGAACCGTCTCGCAGCGCGTTGTCGACCACCGCATCGATACTCTGCCCAACGCCGTCGTTAGCGCCGAGGAGGATCAGGCGATCGTCGCCCTCACCGCCTTCGATGACATCGTCGCCACCGCCCTGGCCGCGTACGCCGATGAAGCCTTCAGGCCATTCGTAGGCGTCGTCGTACCAGCTGATGGCGTCGTCGCCGGCGGCGCCGAACACGAGGTCGTCGCCGGCGCCGCCGGCCAAGGTGTCGTCGAAGCGCGAGCCGTAGATCTCATCATCACCGTCCCAGCCGAAGATCACATCGCCGGCTTCGCGGGCGACCGTGCCCGTATCGGCGGCGTCGACGGCGGCTTCGTCGTCGCCGTAGATGATGTCGTCGCCCGCATCGCCGTGGATCGTGTCAGACCCGGCACCGCCGCGGATGAAGTCGTTGCCTTCCGCGGCCTGGATGTAGTCGTTCCCGCTGCCGCCGTCGAGCTGGTCGTCGCCGGAGCTCGCGATGATCGTGTCGTTGCCCGCGCCACCGTCGGCGATCAGCGTGGCGCCGCCGCTCACGGTGATGTAGTCGTTGCCCTCACCGCCGTTAGCTACGACCGTAAGACCACTGCCCTCCAGGGCCTTGACCACGATGTCGTCGTTGCCGTCGCCGGCATTCACCACGATAGTGCCGACGTTGAGGTACTCCTCCTCGAAGCCGAGGTACTTCACCCGCGTGACGATGCCGTCCTCGGACTCCACCTGGGTGATCTCGAAGCGCTCATCGCCACCGTCCGTGTTGACGTTGCGTCGGTCGCCGGCGCGATCGCCCATGTTCAGGGTCAGGGTGCCGCCCGTGGCGAGGGCCCCGGCGGCATCGGGCGCGACGGGGTCGTCCATCAGGCGCGCCCCGGTCTCGCCATTGGCGAGGATCACCTGCTCGACGTTGGACTGGTCGACGAGCACCGGTGGCTCCACCGGCGGACACTCGATGGAGAAGTCGGCGATGGTCGCACTGAACAGTTCGAACTCGTCGGAGAAGATCGTGACCTCGCCGATGAGGGGAACATCGATGCCCACCCAGAGAAACGCGGCCAGGCCGACGTCCACGGTGCCACCGATATCGAAGATGCACTGCGGACCGAGCAGAAAACGCTCGCCGATCTCGTCGACGCGCATGCGTCCGTCGTCGTTCGGGTCGGCGAGGTCGAAGCCGATCGTGGCCTCCACGCCGCCGACGACACCGACTTCGACCAGGCCACCGATGCCCAGGGAGGCGCCCGCCTCGATGCCGGCGGAGATGTAGGCCTCGTCCGGGTCGTCGCCGTCGCCGGGGGTCGGATCATCGACGATGAAGAAGCCGTTGAAGATATCGGCGACATCGTCCGTCTCCAGGAACTCGATGATGCCCACCGTATCGAAGCCGAAGGCGAAGTCGATGCCGATGCTGACCCCGCCACCTAAGAACGCATTGAGGCCGGGGAAGATCGGGAAACTGGCGCCGAACTCGGCGCCGAGCTCGAAGCTCGGCAAGTCGTAGATGAACAGGTCAACGGGGTTCGATGCGAGGTAGTCGACGTTGCCCAGGAGCAGCTGGAACACCGTGCCCGGGTCCGTGAGCAGGGGGATCTCCAGGCTGCCACTGCCCGTGGTCAGAGTGCGCGAGAAGTTGCTCGTCGCCATGCCGGCACCGGACTGATCGAGGCGCGAGTCGAAGCTGTCGGCGCCGGAGAAGGCATCCATGTCGATGCCGTCCGTATCGGCGTCGTCGCCGACCAGGTCTGCGCTGAGGTCGATGAACTCCAGCCCGTCGAACTCCTCACCGAACACATCCCCGAGGTCGATACCCGTGTTACCGAACACCACGTTCGGCAGCGGGATCATCACGGTGTCCGTGTTGGTCGGGATGGCGTCGATCAGTTCGATGACGAAGGCGATCTGCTCGACGAAGGCCGCGAAGCGAGCGCCGTCTTCGCCCACGGCGACGATGTCGAGGAAGCTTACGTCTTCCCCGGATAGGTCCGACAGCACCGGCAGCGGCGTATTCGCCAGTTCGATCAGGGGCGCGATGGGATCGGTGATGTCCTGGATCACCTCCAGCACCGGCGCCATGAACTCGCTGATGAAGGCGCCCAGGTCCAGGGCCGCATTGCTGATCAGGATCGAGGGGCTCGTCGGGTCGGCCCGGAAGCCCACCCCCACGGTGAAGCTGCCCGAGAACTCCTGGAAGTAGCGGATCTCCGCCTCGATCTCAGGAAACTGGGAACCGCCGCCGAAGCCGATCGCTGCGCTAAAGTCCGCGTCAGCCAGCAGGTCCAGATCGGCGCGGATGACCCGCGCCGTGACGAGGCCGATCTCCGACACCTGATCACCGGTCAGGGACAGGATGATCAGGCGGCCATCTTCGAAGTTATCGGCGACCAGGGGATCCTGGTCCGAGATATCGAGGGCGATGGTGCCCTCGATACGGCTGGCGCCATCCGTATCGACGATCTCCTCCAGCGTCGCCTCGAGGATGCCGATCACGGCATTGGCGGAGAAGTCATCGGGCAGGGAGGCGCTGACGTTGAACTGCGCCTCGTCGCCGAGGATGTCGAGGTACAGGTAGGAGTCGCCGAACTCGACCCCGTCCGCACTCACCACCACCGGGTCGGCGTAGAAGCCAATGCCGAGGTCGAGGAGGTAGTCCATGACCACCTCGATGCCACCATCCACCTCGAAGGCAAAGCCCGGGATAGCCGCTTGGAAGTCCAGGGGGATTTCGAAGGTTGCGATCACGTCCGCCAGGCTGAGGTTCAGCTGGATCTCGCGATCGGTCACCAGCACCCCGATCTGGCTGGCCGCGTTCACGTTCACCAGCAGGCGCTGGATATCGCCGTCGAGGTCCTCGTCGTCGACGAGGAAGGGATCGAGCACCTGGTCGGTGAGGAAGTCGTCGAGGGCGGTGGCGATGGCCTCCAGCACATCGATCTCACCGGCTGTGTCACGGCTCACGTCCGCGTCGTCCACCAGGGCGTCCAGCGCGCTCCAGTGGTCGTCGTTCAAGACGTCGAAGCGCTCGCCCTCGGCGAGGCCGATGAAGGCCCCGAGCTCGGCCGCGAAGGCCGGGACGCTGAACTCCGTGCGCAGGGTGACCAGTTGCCCCAGGGAGTCGAAGAGCACCTGTTGCAACAGCTCGATCGTGCTCGGATTCCCGGCGTCGGCGAGCGCCTCTTGCAACGGTGCGAGCACCGCGTCGCGCAGGTCGCCGATGAAGCCCGAGGCCGCCTCGAAGCCGTCCCCCACCACCGGCACGTCCACGGCGAGGCCGCTGCCGAGCAGATCCTGCAGACCTTCGAACAAGCCGTCGATGGAGTCGACGATGAAGGTCGGATCGTTGACCAGGCCGATGATGCTGATGCTGGCCGCCAGGTCCGGCGCATCGAACTCGGCCACGGACAGGCTGATCCCGTCCGTGACGCTGGTATCCAGTGCCCCCGTGAAGGTCAGAACGTTGTCTACCTGGAAGTCGTCCGTGTACCCGCCGACGGGCAAGGCCTCGGTGGGGAAGTACAGGGGTAAGGCGGCGCTAAAGATGAGATTCGGCGTGACCAGGGTGAAGCCGACGTCCTCCACCACGTAGAGGTCCGCCACCGCGTCGCCGTCCTCGCCGTCGACGTCCACCTCGCTCAGGGCAGCCGTCGCCCCGGCCGTGTCGACCAGTACGCCGAAGGCAGGCTCGCCCGCGTTCGCCGATTCGATCGTCGCGCTGCCCTCGCGCACGAACAGACCGAACTCGCCGAGGGGGGTCTCCAGGGCCGCCGTGAACTCGAGTCCCTCCCCCGTGGCGCCGAGATTGACGCCAGCGCCGAAGTCATCGCCCAGGAGCACGCGCGGGCCGACCCCGGTCAGATCCGACAGATCCAGACCGATCGTGCCGTCGAGGCTAATATCGGCCCCGAGGGTGAGCGTGCCGCCCGCACCCACGGCGAGGAAGCTGTCGAGGAAGTCCGCAAACTCCTCGAAGGGCGCCGGCAGCGCGCCCAGGGCCGCCAGATCGAAATCGAGGGGCAGCTCGAGATCGAGCAGGTCCAGCTGCAGGTCGAGATCGAGCACCACGATGCCGGCGTCGAGCACGTCGTCGTCGTCCGTATCCACCTGCACGAAGCGCAGGGGTGTCTCACCGAACCAGTCGCCGAGCACGCCGTCGGTGAGCGCCTCGTTCAGCTCGTCCAGATCGCCGTCCTGAAACTCGACCCGGTAGTTCTCGCCCTCCCTGGCAAAGCGCACGGTCACGGCGGGGATCGTGGCCAGGGCGGCAACGATCTGTGCCTGCACGTCGGTGAGCTGTACGTCCAGACCGAACAGATCCGTCAGGGACTGCCCGAGCAGGGGAATGTCCGAGGTGAGCAGATCCGATTCGAACAACCCGCCTGCCCCCGCGTCCACACCGATGGACAGCAGGGCACCGAAATCCAGGTTCACGCCCAGGATGAACTCGCCACCCTCGCCGGGATCGGTCGGGTCGAAGTCGAGGTTCTGGTAGATGATCACCGGCTGGAAGGAGTTCAGGGCGGCGGCCAGCTCCTCCGGAATCGGGTTATCAGGATCAGTACTCAGGAACAGGGGCAAAAAGACATCGATGCTGATCGTGGCGTCGAAGTCCAGGCCGTCGATGAAGGCCCCGAAGCCGCCGTCGTCCGTGAGCGCCTGCAGATTCACCTGCGCCGGCGCGTTGGCAAGACCTAAGGTCCCTGTCAGGGCGATCTCGCCGAAGGTCTCCTCGTCGATATTGCCGATGGCGATGCCGACCCCGCCCAGGGAGACCTCCACCACCAGCTCGGTCACCGCCAGCTCCACCGCACCGGACACCTCATTCAGGCTGAGAACGATGTCATCGAGAGCGAAGTTCGAGAAGTCTGCTACGTCGGCGGCGAGGCCCACGTCGAAGAGCAGGCCCGCATTGATGCCCACATCGCCCATGAAGTCGGCGTCGAAGCCCACGCCATCGCCAGCGAAGCCGATCAGCTCCTGCAGCTGCGCATCGCCGAGGATCGGCTCCAGCCACGCCTCGAGGTCCGCCGCTAGGGACTCGAGGGAGATGTCCTCGAAGGTCACGCCAAAGTCGGCGTCGAAGATCACGTCGAAGAACAGGGACTGAGCGCCCGCATCGTAGCCGGCGATGAAGCGGAAGGGGCCGAGATCCACACCGCCATCGAAGCTGCCCAGCTGCGTGTCGACGATCCAGTCCACGAGCTGCGAGAGGCTCGGGAAATTCAGGAAGACGTCGGCGACGTCGAGGCGGATCGCATCGAAGGACACGGGCACCTCGGGAAGGCCGAGGAGCAACTGGAAGTCGTCCAGGTAGTCGCGGATATCGAAGCCGTCGAGGGTGATGCTGAACAGCTCCGGCAGCAGGCCGTCGAAGTTCGGCAGATCGAGATCGAGGCTGAGACCGAAGTCCGTATTGAGGGTGAACAGCAGGTAGTCGAGGAAGACGCTGAAGTCCGCATCGAGGGTCAGGCCCGAGAGATCCACCTCCGGGAAGCGCAGGTCCAACTGGGCGAGGAGTGCATCGAAGTTGAGGACGATGTAGATCTCGGCCAGGTAGTCGGTCCAGTTGCCGAGGGAGAGGAAGTCGCTCGGCAGGTCGAGGGCCGGGAACAGCTCGGACAGGCGGGCCGCCAGCGCGTCCCAATCCGCCTGCAGATCGACGTCGAAGTCGACGCCGAGATCCAGCAGATCCGCCAGCTCCGTCACAAAGCCTTCGATGTTGAAGCCGAAGGGGCCGAAGGCGCCGAGTTCTAGGGCGAACAGATCGACGAAGCGCCCGATCACCGCCTCAAGATCAAAGAGATCCGTTAGGCCGCCGAAGATATCATCGAGGGTGATGCCCCCGGGCAGGGTGAAGTCGAGATCATCGAGGTTAGGACGCAGGTCCGCCAGCGGCTCGACGATGTCGAGGATCGTGTCCACCAGCAGCGAGATATCCAGATCGACGCTCGCATCGATCGGGAAGGCAGCGAACAGATCCAGACCGAGCAGATCCGTCAGGTTGTCGAAGGCGCCGGACAGATCGACCTCGCCCGTGTCCACGTCCGGGGTGATGAACGCCGAGTAGTCGGTGGTGAGGCGCACCAGCAAAGCGGCCAGGAAGATATCAAATTCCGCCTCCACCTGCAGATCCAGGCCTTCCAGCCCCAGCGCTTCCTGCAGGGCGTCGAACTGGAGCAGGACCAGAATCTCCTCCGCCCGCGCGCGCCAGCTGTCGAGGTTGAGATCGCCGTCGACGATCGACGAGTCGAAGCGATCGTTCAGCAGCTGCGCCAGCGCATCCCAGTCCGCCTGGTCGTCGACATCGAAGTCGACCTCGCCGATCAGGGCTGCCAGGCCCGCGAGTTCGTCCTCCACGTCGAAGATCATGGGGAAGAGCTCGGGATTCTCGATCAGCAGCACGGGACGGCCGAACTGATCGATGTCGACGCCACCGATATCGGCGGAGATCGGCAGCACGGCGAAGCTCTCGCCCGTGAGCGAGAAGGCGAGGTCGCCCAGGGAGTCGCCGATCACGAAGCTCAGGGGCTCATCCAGCGTGAGTCCTGCCACGATGTCGATCAGCCCGTTGACGATGCCGACATCGATCACGTCCCCGTCCGGTCCGAAGGCCAGAGAGAACTCGAGATCCGAGAGTTCGATCTCGCCGTCGGCCTCGAAGCGGTCCACCGTGAGGAAGGCGTCGTCACCGGAGAAGCCGTTGCCGTCGAGGGCGTCGGCGAGACGGATCCCAGCCGAGGCGGCGGCGGCGACCGCGCCGGTGACCGTCACCTGCGTGGAGCCGGCGAGACTGACACCCAGGCCATCCGCGCTACTACCGATGAGATCGGTGATCGCCGTGACCGCGTCGATGCCGCTCAGCACGCCGTCCTCGCCGACCAGCGCCTCCTCGAAGTCCGCCAACGACACGGTGGTGGCGGCGGAGCCCTCCGCGTCCACCTCGAGGTCGAGGCGGATCTCCTCCAGGTCGGCGAAGTAACCGCCGCTCAAGGTGAAGGGACCCAAGGCCAGAGAACCGGTGAGGTTGCCGAGCTTCACCTCCACCAGGTAATCGATCAGCTGACCGAGCGTGGGCAGATCACGGAACAGGTTGTCGACGTCCACACGGATGGCGTCGAAGCTCACGGGCACCTCGGGCAGGTCCAGCAGCGCAGCGAAGGCCGGCAGGTAATCGCGGATATCGAAGCCGTCGAGCCCCAAGCTCACCAGTTCGGGCAGCAGGCCGGTGAAGTCCGGCACCTCAAGATCGATGTCCACGCCGAAGTCGGCGGCGAGCACGGCGGCCAGGCGACTCAGGAAGGGGCCGATCTCGAGGTCGATATCGAAGCCGTCCGGCAGGTCGATCCCGATGTTCAGCGCGATCGCCTCGAAGCGCAGGAGCACGAACAGCTCGGCGATCACCGACTGCCAGTTGCCGAGGGACAGGTTCAGGCCGTCGAGACTGGGGAACAGGTCCTCCAGGTACGCGGCGAGGGCATCCCAATCCGCATCGAGGGTGAAGTCGAAGGGGTTGTCGAGGTCGAGCAGATCCTGGAGCTCGATACCGAACCCGGTGATGTCGAAGCCCAGCGCACCGAAGTCGACGCCATCGACGGCAAACAGGTCGAAGAACTCGATGGCCGGCGTGGCGAAGTCGAGGAGGTTGCCGATCTCGGCGAAGAACTCGTCCAGGCCCACGTCCGGTAGGTCGAAGGGCAGATCCGCGAAGTCAACGGCAGCGCTGGCCAGGGGCTCGAGAATGTCGAGCAGGGTCATGCGCAGCTCGGTCAGGTCGAGGTCGACGGTCACCGCGAGCTGCGAGGGATCGGCGAAGACATCCGGGTTGCTGATCAGCAGCACCGGCGAACCGAGACTGCTGAAGTCCGCGCCGTTGATCTCCAGCTGCAGCGGCAGGGTGGCCTCGGCCGATGCCTGCGTGCGCCAGACCACCTCGCCCTCGCCCAGATCCCCCGGTGGCGGGCCGGCGAGGTAGTCCGCGATGCTGCCGTCCGCCAGGGTGTAGCGGCCGAGGTCTGCCTCCAGGGCGATCCCCGCCAGCAGCAGCACCTCACCGCCCTCCACGCCCAGGCGCACGGCATCCGCGAAGTTGATCTCGGTCAACAACTCGGATAGGCGTAAGGATGCGATGGCATCGAAGGCATCCACCTCGAGGAAGACATCGTCGCTGCCGGCCTGGGTCTGGTCATCGCCGTCGAGCAGATCACTGAGGGAGACACCGACGCTGGTCTCGGCAGCGAGTCCCGCCAGCGCCGTGACGAAGCTCGAGCCGGTGAGCTCCAGATCCAGAGAGTCGAAGCCGTCGCCGAGCAGGGCCGCCACATCGGCGTCTGACCCCAACTCGCCGAGCACGGACGTCAGCGCATCGGCCAGATCCGTGAGCGTAACCAGGGAGGACAGCTCGCCGGTCGCGTCGAAGGCCACATCGAGGCGAAGCTCCTCGACATCGGCGAAATAACCGCCGCCCAGGGTGAAAGGCCCTAGCTCCAGATCGCTGAACACGGTGGCGAAATGGAACTCGCCGAGGAAATCGATCAGGCCGCCGAGGGTCGGCACCCGATAGAGCAGCGCTTCGATCTCGCCGCGGATGGCGTCGAAGCTCAGGGGGGCATCGGGCAGTTCGAGCAGACCGGCGAAGGCCTCCAGGTACTCGCGGATGTCGAAGTCGGGTAGCTGCAGGCTGAGCAGCTCAGCAAAGAGCCCCGACAGGTCCGGCGCCTGGAGATCGAGATCCAGGCCGAAATCCGTGTTGAAGTGGAAGGCCAGGCGCGCCAGGAAGTCGCCGATATCCCCCACCACGAACTCGCCGAGGTCGATATCGAACTCACCGAGATCAAGGGCCGGCAGATCCAGGGCGAGGCTCAGGGCCTCGAAGTTCAGCAGCGTGTAGATCTCGGCGAAGTAATCGGTCCAGTTGCCGAGGCTGAGCGTGATGCCGTCGAGATCCAGGTGCGGGAACAGCGCCGCCAGGCGTTCCCGCAGCGCTTCCCAGTCGCCGGGCAGGTTGAAGTCGAACTCCACACCCAGGTTGAGCAGCTCGCCGAGTTCCAGCCCGAACAGGGAAATGTCGAAGCCGAACAGGTCGACGGTGCCGAAGTCCGGCACCTCCAGCGCGAACAGATCGAGGAACGCCAGCGTAGGCGCCTCCAGATCGAACAGTTCGGCGACGCCGGCGAACAGCTCCGCCAGCCCGATGTCCGGCAGATCGAAGGGCAGCAGATCGACGTCCGGCACCAGCTCGGCGAGGCTCGCCAGCATTTCGAGCAGCGTGTCCTGCAGGGCCGTGAGATCGATATCTACACTGACCGACGGATCGATCTCGTCGAATACGTTGACATCATCAACGAAGAGGATAGGCGATCCCAGTTCGCTAGCGTCGAAGTTTTCTGCGGAAACGCTCAGCGGCAACGCGGCGTTGAAGGCGCCCGTGAGCGCCCCACTGCCCGCGAGGGAAAGACCGGCCAGATTGCTGAAACCCTCGCCGAGTTCGCCGAGGCTGATGAGGCCATCTTCGTTCTCATCGAAGGCCTCGTTGATCACCGAGGCGAGGGCCAGACCCGCCGTGACATCGAGCAGGCCGTCGGCGACACCGACGCTGACATCACCGGCGAAATTGATCGAGAAGTCCACCGCGTCCGCACGCAGGCGGCCGTCGACCTCCAGAGCGCGCAGATCCAGGTACAGGTCGTCGTCCGTGAGCGCCTCGGACGCGTCGATCAGATCGGTGAGGTCGATCACCGCGGAAAGGTCGACGAGGACGTTGCCTTCCACCGTGACATCCGTACTGCCCGACAGGGAGACACCGAGATCTCCTGCCTCAGCGCCGATAAGGTCGAGGACGGCCTGGGCCCCACCGACATCGCCGAGCAGCCCACTGTCGTTGGGATCATCGGCATCGCCGACCAGAGCGGTGACCAGATCCGCTTCGCTGAAGCTGTCCGAAGCCTGCCCATCCGCTTCGATCAGCAGATCGATGCGCAAGGCCTTGACGCCGTCTTCGACGAAGAACCCACCGGCCAGGGAGAGGGGACCCAAGTCCAGTTCCCCGGAGAAGGTGGTGAGCTGCGTATTGGTGATGTAGCGCAGGAGACCCGACAGCGTGGGCAGGCTGCCGAGGGCATCGCCCAGCTCGATACGAATGTCGTCCAGGTTAACGGGCAGCTCAGCCAGTCCCAGCAGCGCCTGCAGGGCCTCGTAGTAGTCCCGGATATCGAAGTCTGCCTCGAGGCCGAGGGACGACAGGTCGATGCCGTTGAGACTCAGGTAGCTCGCGATCTCGGCCAGGTACTCACTCGGATCGAAGCTCGGCAGATCGATGTCGACGTCGAAGAGATCTTCCAGGGCCGCTGCCAAGGCGGCGAGATCGTCCCCCAGGGGATCGATGACACCGAGCAGGGCGGCCAGATCCGCTTCGAAGTCGGCCACCTCGAAGGTGAAGGCGGCGATCAGGTCGTAGAAATCGGTGATGGAACCTGCGAAATCCAGGAGATTGCCGAGATCGGCGAGGATGGCGCCAAGGCCCGTCTGGGGAATCTCGAAGGGGAAGTCCACGCCGTCGAAGTTCAGATCGGCCAGGGGCGCGAACAGCGATTGGAGATTCGTCTCTAGGGCGCCGATATCCAGGTCGATCAGCACCTCAAGGGCAGACAGATCCAGGGCGTCCTCGCTGGACAAGGTGAGGATGGGCGAGCCGAAGGTGGCGCCAAGGTCGAGATCACCGCCGACCGTCGCCCCCAGGGGCAAAGTGGCGTCAAAGGCGGCGACGAGGTCGAACTGCAGCTCATCGATCCACTGATCGACCGTCTCGGTGATGCTCTGGCCCGTGCTGGCGAAGTTCAGCGTCGGGGCATCGGTGAGCGGCACGCTGGCGCGGAAGGACGCATCCCCGCCAAGGATGGTCACACGATCCGCATCGGAGAAGCGCAGCTCGACATCGATCCCGTCGAGATCGAGACTGACCGTGGGCGTGAGCTCGGCGACATCGACGGTCACGTCATCAACGCCCACAGCGGTGGCGTCATCCCCGTCCAGGGCTTCGCTCAGATCCACGGCCACGTCGACGGCAAGGGCAACTTCGCCGCCGAGCACCACCTCATCGATCGAGAGAGATCCCACGTCGGCAAAGTCCACATCACCGAGTCCTGGGATGCTGGCGAACACCTCGTCGGAGCGCAGCGGCTGCAGCAGCTCGTTGAGCAGGGACTGCACGTCCCCTTCGCTGACGTCGGTGACCAGCTCGGTAGCGAGATTCACCTCCAGTCCGAGATTGAGCGCTTGCGTATCGGCGTTGTAGGCCGCCGTCACCGCGACGCCTTCGAAGTCTGCTGAGGCGCTCAGGGATGGCAGATAAACATCAGCCAGGTACTGCAGCAGGAGATCCACGCTGGCGCCGTCCGCCAACACGCCTTCCGCCGCTGCGATGAGCGTCGCGAGGTCCGCATCCGGGTCCTCGCCCGTGAGGGAAGCGAGCACGTCGGTGATCGTCCGGACATCGAAGATCACGCCGAGGGCGCTACCGATCTGATCGACGAAGCCTGTGATCGACAGCTCGTCGACGGCGATCCGCGCGATGTACGAGAGGAACGGCCCGTAGGTGTCGATGTCCCCCTGCAGGTCTTCCCCGGTCAGGGATGCCGAGGGGTCGCCGGTGATCTGCGCTACCAGGGCGTCGAAGTCGGCGTCGCCGGCGAAGCGCAGGTTCAGGGCGCCGGCAAGCTGATCCCAGTTGCTGAGCGCCGCCGTATCGAAGTCGGCGATCAGATCCAGGGCAGCGCCGAGGTTGGCGTTGCTGACGAAGTCGATCACTGCCCCTTCGACGGCCGGCAGATCGACCGCCCCGGCGATCTCACCCACCTGGGGGAGATAGAGGTTGGCGTCGAAGTTCTCTGGCAGTGTGTTCGGGTCCAGGCCCAGATCGAAGACCCGGTTGAGCTCGTCGATCAACGCGGTGACGTCGGCCTGCGCGTCGGCGTCGTAAGCGGCCCCCAGCCCCAAGGCGTCACCGAGCAGCGCCGCCCCGTTGGCAAGGTCGAAGCTGTCGCCGAGGAGGAGCGAGAACTCAGCGAAGAAATCCGATAGGTTCGCTACAGACAGAACGCCCGCATCGATACCCACCAATGCGCCTGCGGCATCCAAATGCGCCTGGTTGTTCAGGTCAAATGTGAAGTCGATGCCCGCCAACTCGGCGATGACATTAGCGTTCTGGGTGATGAAGTTCGGCTGCAGCAGGCCCGTGATGTGCCACGCGTAAAGCGGCAGATTCGTAGCACTGAGCGTGCCGACAAAGTCCGTGAGGGCGACGCCCGCCTCCGCCTCCACTTCGTTGATCTGCACCTGGATCGCGAGGAGCTCATCAAGATCCGTGATATCAACATCGATCGAGGGCTCCACGGCTTGCTCACCCGCGAGCGGCTGATTCAACCAGCGGAACACCTCGGGCAGGAACTGCACGAGGTTATCCGGCGTGAGATCCTCACCGAGCAGCCGCCCGTCCGCCTGCAGGGCGCTCTCGAGGACATCCACATCTTGCGCGTTTGCCGCATCGAAGCTGCGACCGCCCGTGAGCGTGTAGCTAGCCGTAATCGCATCGGTGTTATCAGCGATGTAGTTCGAATCGAGGCGATTGAGGATCGTCCAGGTGAAGTCGTCGAAGTTCGCGGGACGGTTCTGGGCGTCCGGCTCGATGCGCAGGCCGCCATCGATGCGAATACCGTAGGACGCCTCGATGTAGAGCTGTAGGTCGCGTCGATCCTGGTCGTTCTCCAGGTCGAAAACCTCGGCCGCGGCGAGCAGGCTCGTATAGCGCGTGTCGCCGATCGCATCGAAGAGCAGATCTTCGAGGCTCGTGGTCTCCTCGTTCAGCCAATCGTTGACCTGCACCAGCACGAGCTGGATGTTGCTCGGGCTGAGGTTACCGTCGGTGAACTGCAGGTCCGGGAATTCCTCGCCCAAGGCCGCGGCAAGTAAATCCAGGTGATCGACGTTATCCGGGTCGAAGCCGCCGGCATCGGTGATCCCCAGGGCGTCAGCGATCGCCTGAGCGTTGTCCGCGAGGAAGTTAGGTTGATTGAAATCGAATACGGCCCAGGCGTAGGACGCCACGTTCTCCGCCACCAGACTCACGCCAAGGGGCGAGGTCGGCGGCGCCGGGCTCTCGCCGGAGTACTCGGGGAAGACGATGTCCTCGAGGAGCAGTTGGAGCACACGCATGCTCACGGTGAACTCGCCGCTGCCGTCTGGCGCGGTGAAGAGCGCATCGCGAATCGTCGCGTAGAGCGCGCCCACTTCGCTCTCGCGCCCCTCAGTGGTCCACGGGTTGAAGTTGCCGTCTGCGTCTGGCCCTTGCAGCAGGCCGTCGATGAAGGGCAAATACTCCACCAATGACTCGGCGCTGAGCACCGCGCCGTCGGGGAAGATCTCGAAGCCGAAGGCGTTCTCTAGCTCCGATTGCAGCGCCTGGAGGGTGGCTGGCTCGTCGACATCGAAGGTCGGGTCGATCTGCAGGCCGAGGGTCTCGCCGAGTTCGATCAGGCTGTTGCTGAGCCAGTCAGGCTGGTAGATGCGGAACAGCTGCCACTCGAAGGCGTCGGGCACGTTGTCCGCATCGAGCTGCGAGATAATCTCCGACCCGTACCGCGCCGACAGCTCCACCTGCAGGGCCGCCAGATCCGTCGGCGACTGGGGATCGAAGCTGTCCAGTCCCAGCGCCAGGGCGATCTGGTCGGCCTGCAAATCGGCGAACAGCAACTCTCCGTAGAGGCTGGTGCTAGCTTCGGAAATCGATAGCAGATCAGCACCGTCGACGCGTCCGTCAGAACTCTCCAACGTGCGCGCAAGGCGCGCCATATCGCCCAAGGAACGCGTGTCGTAGACCTGCGCCAGTTCGCTCTGAAAGTCGTAGTCGACACCGACCAACCCCAACGCCTGGCCGAGGAACTCGCCCACGTTGGTCGACGTGATCGTGCCCGGATCGAGCGCCAGCGCGGAGGCCAGGGCCTCGCGATGTTCCTCGAGGGCGAAGTTGAAGGGGAAACCCTCGCCCAAGCCGATGGCCTCACCGATCGCCAGCAGCTGATCGTCCGCGTCGTCGCGGATCAGCTCGAAGATGCTCCACGCGTAGTTCACCACGTTGTCAGCACCCAGGCCGGTGACGAACACCTCGGGGAAACGCCCGAGCACGAAGCTCTCGAGCGAATTGCGCGCGTCTGCATCTGCGGGATCGAAGTCGCCCGCAAAGCCGATAGTGTCAGCGACGGCCGGATAGTCATCCACGCCCAGCAGAAGTTCAAGACCCAGGGCTTGGGCCAGGGACGGGATGAACTCGCCCAGCGTATCGGCGGTGAGCCCCTCGCCCACGTACAGATCCAGCTCTGCCAGGGCAGCTTCGATCGAGGCGAGCTGATCGGCATCGCTGCGCAGGAATCCTACGATGCTACTCAGCGCATCGACGTTCTCCTGCCGGCCTAACAACTCAGTCAGGTTGCCATTCAGGTACTCCAGCAGCTCGCTGCGGAAGGCATCGAAGGTCGCCTCGGACAGGTCCGCGAAAGACTCCCCAAGGGCACCTTCAAGGGCCGTTCGCAGGGCCGGAATGTCACCAGTGATGTCGAAGACGCCAAGGCGCAGAGCTTCGCCGAGCAGATCCAGGCTGGCCTCGAGGGAGAAGACCAGGGCGGCGTAGGCCTCAGCTTCGCTCGCCACCTCCAGACCCAACTCCGCGGCCAGGGCGGCGATCTGCGGCAGGCTGGTGAGGTCGATCTGCTCCCCGGCCGCGAGGCCGATCAGCGAACCGATGCTGTCCAGACTCTCCCCAGGATCGAAGGTGAGTGCGTTGCCGAGCAGTTGCCAGACTTCGTTGCGGTAGGGGCTGAAGTCGAAGTTGGCGCCGACGGTTTCCGTGATGGTGTCCGGGAATCGCTCGTTGATGAGGCTGGCGAGCGCCTCGTTGTCCGCCGCGGAACCGGGATCGAACGGCAGATCGTCAGCGCGGGCGTCATCGGCATTGCTGAGCAGATCGCCGATGGGGTCGGCCAGCGCGGTGAAACTGAACAGATTGCCTGCCACCAGGCTCGCGATGTACGGCCGATACTCGGTGTAATCGAAGCCCTCGGTGGTGAGGCCGAGGTCGAACTCACCGTTGAGGGTATCGACGAGTCTCGAGATGTGCTCGGGTGCCTCCGGCTGGAAGGCACCGAGGCCGATCAGGCGCCCGATCTCGGCGTCGAGGTCATTGAGATCGAAGGTGAAGGCGTCTACTAGGCGGAACAGATCTTCCGCCGCGTCCTGAAGGTCTAGCACGCTCTGCAGCGGCTGGAACAGGTCGCGCAGCTGCTCCTCACCCACGGGCAGATCCACGGGCAGCTCGGCGAAAAGATCGAACACTGCGAGCAAGGGCTCCAGGGCCGCCAGCAGGCCCTCACGCACCTCATCGCTGTCGAGATCGAGCTCGTCCTCGCCGTCGAGTACGCCCTTGAAACTCGCGAACGCCTCCCCGCTCGCCAGCGCCGATTTGGCGACATCGCCTACCTGGTACTCGAGGTCCCAGTCGCCACCGAGGGCGGCGTGACCCGTGAGATCCTCGGAGGCGGCGACGTCGGCACCTGTGGCCTGCGCCAGCAGCTGAACAAAGCGCTCTCCGACCGGGTCCCCCGCCAGTTCGCAACCGTAGAGGTAGAGATCTGCTCCGGGCTGCAGGGCATCGCCCCACTCGTTCAGGGCCGAGCGGTAACGATCAATTTCGTTGGCATTGAGGGTGGTGGCGCCGAGGCGAAGCTGCCCGACTGTGCCGTGACTGAAGATGTGCAGGGCGCCCACCGCGTCGTAGCGGGCCAGCACCGAATTGATCTGAGCCACGCCGTCCGTGTCCGGATCGAGCACCGTGACGACGACCTCCGCATCGACCGCGCTCGCCTGCGTTACGCGGGCCTCGATCGCCTCCAGCAGGCTCTCGTAGTCATCGATGGCCCCATCGACAAAGACCAGCGAGGGCGACGGCGCCTCGACGATCGGCGCGGCCAGGGCCGGCAGAGGCGCCAACCAGTCGACGTCCGCCTCGGGCAGGGGCGCGTCACTGGCCCCCTCGCCCGCAGGCACGGGCGCGTTCGCGGCCGGAGCATCGCTGGTGAGGGATGCGCGCGCGGCGTCGAGATCGAACCACTCGACCGGTACGGCCGAGTGGATCGTGGGCGGCTCAGCGCTGCCCTCGCCTGCGGACGGCGCCTCGGCAGGCTCGTCGACGCCTGCTTCCTCGCCTGGCACCGCGCTGGCTGGGATCTCATCGCCCGGCGCTGGCGCTGGGTCGTTGAAGGTGATGAGCGGGTCCGCGGGCGGCGCGATCCCGACGGCGGCCGGTGCCTCGGGTAGGTGTGCCTGGAGACGCTCTGCAGAGGTCGGGTCGAGGCCGGCGGCGGCGTCGAGTTGAGCAACGGTGAGTTGTTCTACGTCGGCGGCGAGCAGCGCCGCATCAGCAGAGAGGAGCAGGCGTGGCTCCAGCGCCTCGAACTGCCACGGCTCGGCGGGGGCACAGCTCGGCGGCGCCAGGCGTCGAGCGAAGAAATCACGCAGCGACCGGGCCCGTGCCACCTGTCCCTGCAACAGTCTGCGATGCCATCCATGACGCACGACTCAAGCCCCTATGTAGTCGTGTGGTAGCGGCGTGTGCGGCCGCTACATCCCCTAGGGCGGGCCAGGGGCACCGCCACCGTGCTCCCCTCAGTCCCTGGCGACCGGCGACCGACTGGCCGGCGCGTCGACCAGCATGGCATCGACCGCCATGAGGTCTCCCCGATTCAAAATGCCCGCCACCCGCTTCAGGCGCAGGGTGTCGAGCAGGAAGTCGTAGCGCGACTGCAGATAGTCCCCGCGCGTGAGGTAGAAGTCGCGTTGCGCGTCCAGGATGTCGAGGGCCGTGTTCAGTCCCGCCTCGTAGCCGCGCTCCTTCGACTCCAGGGCACTGCGCTGGGCCTCGAGCGACTCGAGCAGCGACGGCACCTTCGACAGCCCCGTCACCACGTTGCGGTGGGCGCCCCGCGCCTCCCGCTCACTCTGGCGTTCGAGCAGCTCGAGCTCATCGCGCGCCCGCTCCAGCTCTGCGAGCGCGCGGCGAACCCGAGCGTTAACTGCACCGCCCTTGTAGATGGGCACCTGCACGCGCAGGAGCAGCTCCTGAGTCTCCACTTCACTGCCACCGCCGAAGAGGGTGCCCCCCGTGTCGCGATCGGAATCGGTGACGACCAGATCGAGGCTTGGGTAGCGGGCACCGCGTTGGACTCGCACCTCACGCTGGGCAGCCACCACCGCCTGACCTGCGGCAGCGATGCGAAGGTTCTGCGCGAGGGCGGCATCGACCCAGGACTGGCCGTCGACAGGGTCGGGTTGCGTAAGACCGATCGTCGCCTGCAGCGCCTCACGGCGCAGAACGACGGGGCCGACCGTTTCCTCCAGCGCGCGGAGCGCGTCCTGCTGGCGGTTCTCCGCCTCCAACACCTGGACGTCGGCGACGGCGGCCCGCGCCTTCGCGTCGTACACATCCACGCGATTGGCCATCCCCGCCGCGCGACGGGCTTGCACCAGCTCGAGGTTCTCCTTGATCGCCAGCTGTTCAGCCAGCGCCAAGTCAAAGCCATCGTTAGCTGCTAGCACGGCGAGATAGCGCTCGGTGACGCGGAAGATGAGTTCCTGCTCCTCCGCCGCCAGGGTCTGGGCTGCCTGCTGCACTACCGCCTTGGCGCGCTTCATGGACTGCCACAGGTCGTAGCGGAAGATCGGCTGGCGCAGACTGATGATCAGGTTGTCGGTGGGGAACGTGGAGCGACCGGCACCAAAAACCTCGTTGTCGCTGCGCACGATGTCCTGCTCGGTCTCGATGTTCTCGTAGACGATGTCGAGGGACGGCAGGTAGGCCGATCGTGCGAGGGGCCGTTCCTGAGCTTGGGCGTCGTACTCGTGGCGTGCCGCTAGAAACCGCGGATCCTCACCCAGGGCCCGCTCGTAGAGCTCGGCGAGTTGGCCAGCTTGCGTCCCCGGCAGCATCAGCACGTACAGCACTAGCGCGATGCAGCATCGCCCGCATAGTTGGAGCATCCGTGGTCCACCCGCTTTTATTGTTTTCCCCTGGTCGGCGTGGCCGACGTCTCTGTGAGACTACACAAGCCCTTCCGTCGATGTCACATGAATTCACCATTGCGGAATTATGTGCGACCAAAGCTAACGCTGCATCGCACCAAGCCAAGCCCCACTGCCGCCCGGAAAGCACCAGCCTGGAACGCCGCACAACCTGCCCAGGGTGTTGGACCGTTGCGAGTCAGTAGGTGACGGTTCCGCGTAGACCTGAGTCGCTTTCCGTGTCTTCGGTAGGTCGACATCAGATGCATTGCTTCAGTGCACGTGGCCGGGTTCGGCGGCAACCGGCCACCGGAGCTGATGGCGACAGAGACGGCAGCACGAGTGCTGCGCTGATCACCCCGGGAGCTGACGACACCTTGCCTGGCATCTTGGCGTAGCCACAGCGCTCCCAGGCCACCGATCAGCAACTATAGGCTGGCGGGAACAGGGACAAACCACCCGCTGATACGAAACCCGTAGGTAAAGGCCGCCCCGCCCCAGTTTCGGCCGTCACCGTCTCGCCAGATGTCGTAGTGCTATCATGACTCGTCGTACTTTGAAGGCTGTGCGTCGACTTGATCACCCGGGCTTGTGGAACCCTGCACACCTGCGAGACCTCTAAGAATGGATTCAAGGAGCCTCATCATGAAGCACACATCACGCCTTGAGGCTGCTCGCCTCGCCGCGGGCATTGCGACTCTTTTGCTCAGCTTCAACGCTGCGGCGGACGCCCCCAAGACACCTTCAGGACTGTCGCCGGCCGACAGCCCCGCAGCAATACTCGCTCAACCCCCGCTAGCGCTGACGGGAGGCATTCCCCTTTGCCTCACCGATGGCTTCGATTACCTCTGGCGCCTGGAGGCCAACGTGGTGTCACCACCGCCGCGTATCGAGCTTGCCGGTGAGGTCACCTTGTCCGAGTCGACATGGAATGCGCTCGACGGATTGATCACCCCAAGCACGGAACGCTTTCGCTTGGTCGCGGTTAACCCCGAGGCCGACGGCTGCACGGGCCCTAGCACGAGTTGGTTCGAATACGTCCTGACCCGCACTGGCTCCTCGCTGGAAGGGGAGTGGCGGTCCTACTGCAGCTTGTACCCAAGCCGCGCCTTCCGTGACGGCTCAGGCAACATCGATGCCACGATCGTCAGTTGCGCGGACACGGCCGAGTACACGTCGTACCCGCGACTCCCTCTTGGCGAGAGCACCCATCTCGCAGGCCCAGGTCGGGGCCTTCCAGGCGCACCCGCTGTGGAACACACGCCCGCGCGACGCACTCGATACCGTTGACGCGTTGCGCGCAAGACTCGCCTCGGTGGCAGCCAAACCGATTGAGCTGCGACGCGGCCGCCGTCGATCGAAAGACAAACTTACGATCGCACTAACAAAGATCCCTATCTCGAAGACTTCCGTAGCGTGACCGTCGCTGTAAGCTCCTTGGCGCAGGGTTCGTGCATGGGCAATTCGCCGCATCAGCCGTTGCAATCATTCAACAACCGTCCTCAAGGAGGAGCCTCATGATCCGTCGCACTGTGCGCCAGCACCTTACTACGGCCCTGGCCTGCACGGCCTTGCTCATCGCCTCGGGCGCCGTCGCCGCCTACACGCCAGCGCTGCCAGATGGCGGCAAGATCCCGCTCAGCGAAGTCGTCGAAAGACCGAGGAATGTGCGCTGGGCGAACGGCACTGCGCAGGTGAACTGCCAGGTGCTGGTCACGCGCAAGGGCAAGGCCGGGGGAGCGAAGTGCGGCCTCGCCGAGGGCATCAAGGGCAGCACGTCCGAGAGCGTGTTGGGCGCCACCTACGCAGGCCTTCGACGCGCCAAGTTCCAAGCCGCCGAGGTGGATGGCAAAGCCGTGGACGTGGTGATGAGCGTACGGGTGAAGGTTCGCTGCATCGGTGATAAGTGCAACGTCAGCGCCTACCCCAACCTCGGCTTGTACACCCAGGAGCACGGCGAGCACTACGTGGCCCCCCAGGAGATCTTGAGCAGCCAGGCGACCTGGTACGAACGCATGCTCAAGGACGCCGCCTGCAAAAACGGTAAGGCCGCACGCGAGCCGTGCGTGGACGATGGCGCCTTCCGCCTGGTGGTGTACGTGGATGTGGATGACGCAGGCACGCCCACCAATGCACGCAGCCGGCGCAATCCGCTAACGGCCGATGCGGACGTACTGATGGAGAAGGCCCACGCATCGGTGGAAGCCTCACAGTTCATCCCTGGCCTCGTAGAGGGCAGCCCGAAGCCAATGACGGTGCTCAGCTCGAGCCTGCACTACTCGAACAACAAGAGCATTCCGAAGACGATTTGCGTGGACAACACGGAGCTGGGGTCTCGGCTGGCCACCAAGCGTTGCTACAACGCCCAGGAGCATGCTCGCGTGAAGCCCGGGTTGCAGATTTATAGCTGGTTGCCTATGACCACCGGGACGAATATCGGCACGGACGGCTAAGCCTATCCATTAGCGAACCCGGGCGCCGGGACGGCTCCACTCCTGCGGCCGCCCTGCGTGCTCGGTATCCAAGGCAGACCCCGTCAGCCTTCCATCTGCTCGAGCTCGCGGCCTCGCGTCTCCCTTACCATGATCACCACAAAGCCAGCAGAGATGGTCGCGCAGAGGAAGTAGAAGCCGTACGCGCCAACAAGCCCCATGCCGCCGAGCATGATCGGAAAGCTAAGGGTGATCGCGAAGTTCGTGCCCCACTGCATGAAACCGCTCACGGCCAAGGCAGAGCCGCGAATCTGGTTCGGAAACATCTCTCCTAACATGACCCACATCACCGGCCCCCGTGTCATATTGAACACGAACACGTAGAGATTGGCGCACACGAGGGCGACCGTTCCCACTTGTCCCTCGAGCTGCAAGGCGCCGTCGGCATCAACCTGTGCCGAGGCGAATGCCAGCACAAGGCCCAGGAGCGCTGCGGCCATCCCCACGGAGCCGACGATGAGTAGGGGCTTGCGTCCGATACGATCGATGAGGGCGATCGTCAGCAAGCAGGCGATAACACTCACGGCACCTGAGACAATGTTGATAAGCAGCGCGTCACTCTCCGCCGACTTCCCCAACACGAATGGATTCGTGCAGGCGGACGGCTCCACCACTCACAATGTTGGTGACTTCCTCGACCCGTCAAACCCGCGCGCCCATGTGTCCATTCGCGGCGGTCAGATCGGTGGCGCAGCGATCGACGATCAGGTCGACGAGTTCAAACTATCCGGTGTTTGGGACCAGGGAAACGACCGTGGCTTGGTCCGCGCGCGCTTCGGGGCGGGCGTCTCCAACGAGAGGCGCTCCGTAGCCTTCTTCGATAACACCACGAGCGGCACGCACGCCATCCTCGCGGGCTACCTGGAGCAGGGTGATTCCGGAAGCTTCAATGGCGTACCGATCCCCACCTTCGATATCCCTGACTCCGTGTTCAGCGTCTTCGATGCTGGAAGCGGCTTCTTGGGCAGTATCAGCGGCGGTGGTTCGTCCACGACTCAATGGCTGCGCTTTGACGCGGAAGAGGTCTTTGACCTCTTCGAAGCGAATACGGGCATCAACCACGACGCCGTACAAACCGGCGCCTCTTACGTGGTGGACGAAGACACGGACTTTGCCTATCTCGAGTTCGACTTCGCGGGTGAGCTCGGCAAGATGCCCATCACAGCCATTTTTGGTGCTCGCTACGAGGCGACGGACGTCCGGGTCAATGGCACGTCCGTGCCCCTCGAAGCGCTGACGATCATCGATGAGACGGAGTTCGGTCGGGTGTTTAGTGACGCGACGCCGGTGGTAGCGACGTCCGACTACTCGGTGTTGCTCCCGAGCCTATCGGTGCGCCTCGATGTCACCGACAACCTCATCGCCCGCTTTGCGGCTTCACGAACCCTGACGCGACCGACGCTGGCGGACTTAACGCCAGTGCTGACCATCGTGACCACCCGTCCGGGTGGCAACCTCACCGCACGCTCCGGAAACGCTGCGCTGCGGCCCTTCAAGTCGGACAACCTCGATCTATCGGTCGAGTACTACTACCGACGCTCGAGCTACATCTCCCTCGGGTACTTTCAGAAGAACGTCGACAACTTTATTGTGGCAGGCGCCACGGACACCACGTTTACGGACAGTAACGGCAACGTCGTTGCGGACCCCCTCACCGGCGAGGATGCCATCTTCACGCTCACGACACCCACCAACGGCGAGACGGCCCAGGTGTCTGGGATCGAGTTTGCCTTCCAGCACACCTTCGACGTGGGCCTCGGCTTCATCTTCAACGCCACGCTCACGGACAGTGATGCCGAACTCGATGTCCAGAACACGGCGCAGACCTTCGCACTCCCTGGCCTTAGCGACAGCTTCAACGTGGTGGGCTTCTTTGAACGCGGCCCCTTCCAAGCCCGAATCGCCTACAACCGACGGGACACATTCCTACAGTCCCTTAGCCAGTCGGCCGGCGCCGAAGAGCCGGTTTTCGTAGAGGACTACCAGCAGTGGGATCTAAGTGGCAGCTACGCCTTCACGGATCGGCTGACGGTATTCGCGGAGGTTATCAACCTGACTGAGGAAGAGGTGATTCGCCACGGTCGCTTCGAGAATCAGTTTCTCAGTGTGGACGACCCTGGACGGCGTATTGGATTCGGCATCAGAGCTGTCTTCTAGCGCATGGGGACGGCACATGGATAGGCGTCTACAGACAGTAGTGATCGTGGGCGGCGGTACGGCGGGTTGGTTGACCGCCGGTCGCATCGCTGCCCTCCACGGGCCGAAGGGGCAGGACGGAGTTCGCGTCAAGCTCGTCGAGTCCCCGAATGTGCCTACGATCGGGGTTGGCGAGGGCACGTGGCCTACGATGCGCAACACGCTGAGAAGCATCGGTATCACCGAGACCGAGTTTCTACGCCAGTGTGATGCATCGTTCAAGCAGGGAGCTAAGTTTGCGCGCTGGACGACGGGGGCGGCGAACGACTTCTATTACCACCCACTCGTCCTCCCACAGGGCTTCAGTCAGTGCAATCTTGCCCCCTACTGGCAGATGCGCCGCGACCAGGGTGATGAAAGCCGGTCCTTTTCACAAGCGGTGTGCTTTCAAGAGGAGATCTGCGAGCGAGGCCTAGCGCCCAAGTTGATCACCACGCCAGAGTACTCTGCGGTCGCCAACTACGCGTATCACCTCAATGCGGGTAAGTTCGCCACACTGTTGCAGCGCCACTGCACGCAGGTGCTCGGTGTAGAGCACGTCCTTGACGACGTCGTCCATGTGAACAGCGCCCAGAACGGCGACATCGCAAGCGTCCAGACACGAGAGCATGGAGCCGTCGACGGAGATCTCTTCGTGGACTGCACGGGATTTTCCTCGATTCTGCTCGGCAAGCACTACGATGTCCCCTTCGTGAGCCGTGACGATGTGCTGTTCATCGATACGGCGCTGGCCGTGCAAGTGCCCTACGCCACGGAGGATGCCCCGATCGCCTCGCACACGATCTCCACCGCCACCGCCGGAGGATGGATTTGGGACATCGGCTTGACGACCCGTCGCGGTGTTGGCCATGTCTACTCTAGCCGTCACTTCTCGCAGGCGGAGGCGGAGCAGGCGCTGGAACGCTACCTAGCCTGCTTTATTCATGAGGTGTGGCGTTGAGCCCCTGAGATGAGATCGTAGGGCGTTGACCGCAGCTGAGCGAGTGCCTGTGAGGCGTTCTCAGGGTTGAGGCCGGCGTTTTCCGAGTGTTGGGGTCGCTCATGCAG